>NZ_CALLYO010000063.1 GCF_937858865.1 uncultured Amaricoccus sp.
CGCCGAGCGTCAGCGGCGCGATCCGGGGCAGGAAGCGGTCCGCATACCAGGCTTCTCCCCGTCGTCCGACCAGGATCTTCCTGGTCAGGAAGCCGGCGGCGAAGGGCAGGCCGAGGTAGAGCAGCACCGCTTCGGCGATGGTCCAGAAGCCCACGTCGACGACGCTCCCCTCGAGGCCGAAGACCGGTGGCAGCACCGTCAGGAAGACCCAGGCGTAGACGGGGAAGAACAGGATCTGGAAGATCGAGTTGAAGGCGACGAGGCCGGCGACATACTGCCCGTCCCCGCGGGCGAGCTCGTTCCAGACCAGGACCATGGCGATGCAGCGGGCGAGCCCGATCAGGATCACCCCGGTCATGTAGCCCGGCTCGTCGCGGAGGAAGAGGACCGCGAGGAGGAACATCAGCACCGGGCCGATGAGCCAGTTCTGCACCAGCGACAGGGCGAGCAGGCGTCGGTCGGCGAAGACCCGCGGCAGCTCCTCGTAGCGCACCTTCGCGAGCGGCGGATACATCATCAGGATCAGGCCCACGGCGATAGGGATGTTGGTGGTGCCCACCGAGAGCTGCTGGATGGCGCCGGGGAGGCCGGGGATCAGCGTGCCGAGCGCGATCCCGAGCGCCATGGCGGCGAAGATCCAGACGGTCAGGTAGCGGTCGAGGAAGGACAGGCGGCGGATAGGGAGTGTCATTCGTGCCTCATGGGGTCCGGATGCGGTTGCCCGCGGCGTCGACGAAGGCGTCGCCGTCCTCCTTCGTGAAGGCGCCGCGTTGCGGCGGCAGCAGGTCGAGGACGCGCTCGGACGGTCGGCAGAGGCGGACTCCCTTCGGGCCGACGACGATCGGCCGGTTGATCAGGATCGGGTGCGCCTCGATGGCGTCGAGGAGCTGCGCATCCGTCAGGCCCTCGTCGGCGAGCCCGAGATCGGCGTAGGGGGTGCCCTTCTCCCGCAGGATCGCCCGGACGGGAACTCCCATGCGCGCCACGAGCGCCTCCAGCATCGCGCGGCTCGGTGGGGTCTTCAGATATTCGATCACGTGCGGCTCGATGCCGGCGTTCCGGATCATCGCCAAGGTGTTGCGGGAGGTGCCGCAGGCCGGGTTGTGGTAGATGATGACGTCCATGGGCCGCCTCACGCGACGTCGGGTCGAGGAGTGGTGGCGCCTTCGGCTTGTCCGATCTCCCGCAGCCGGGCGGCAAGGCTGGCTCGGTCCAAGGAGGCGACCGGCAAAGCCGCGAAGGCTGCGATGCGGGCTCTCAGATACCGAAGCGCCAGGATGAACGCCATTTCCCGCTCGATGTCCGTGCCCGTCGCGGCGGCCGGATCCTCGATCCCCCAATGCTCCGTCACCGGGTGGCCGGGCCAGAGCGGGCAGGTCTCGCCGGCCGCGCTGTCGCAGACCGTGAACGCGAAGTCCATCACCGGCGCCTCCGGCCCGGCGAACACGTCCCAGCTCTTCGAGCGCAGACCCTCAGTCGGGAAGCCGAGATTCCCGAGGATTTTGAGCGCGGTCGGATGGACCTCGGGCTTCGGATGGCTTCCCGCGGAGAAGGCCCGGAAGCGCCCGTCGCCCTCCTTCCGCAGCACGCTCGCAGCGATGATCGAGCGTGTGAAGTTGCCCGTGCAGAGGAACAGCACGTTGAACACGCGCTCAGGCATTGGCGTCATCCTTTTCGGGTTCGCAGGAACAGGCGAGCGCGGCGACGGCGGGGGCGCAGATGTCCGGGTGCCCCTGGCAGCAGTCGCGCATCAGGAACGCGATGAGGCCAGAGAGTGCGGGAAGGACGGCGGCATAGATAATGAACCGGCCGTCCCGTCGCGAGATGACGAGCCCGGCCTGCTCGAGATGCGTGAGGTGAAAGGAGAGGCGCGAGCTCGTTGCCCCGCCGATCGCCTCGCCGAGCGCGCCGGCGGGCATGCCGTCGGGACCGGCCCGGACCAGCGTGCGCACGATCCGCAGGCGGGTCTCCTGCGAGAGCGCCGCAAAGGCGGCCAGGGCCGAGGGCTCGTCCATCGTTTTCTTCTCAACGGCTCAATAGATGTTGAGATAACAGTCGGGCCCGGACGAGGTCAATCCCCTTGCGCGTCCATCCTCGGCGTCCATGCCGCGGACAGCCACCAGAGGAGTCCGACTGCGGCAAGGTTCCCAAGCGCCAGGATCGCGAGGCTGGCGATCGTGGCCGACGCGTCCAGTCGCGCGATCATGAGCGCCCCGATCGTCGGCGCCAGCGCCTGGGCCAGGAGGCTCGGAAGCGCCAGGCGGCCCACCAGCGCGGCGTATCCAGCCGATCCGAACAGCGTCAGCGGAAGGGCGCCGCGGGCGATCGACCAGAGGCCGTTGCCGGCGCCATAGGCGATCAGCGCGAGGGCGGTCGTCCGGATACCGGCCGAGAGCAGCGCCAACCCGGACGCGATCAGGACGGCGGCGACCGCCATGGTCCAGATCGGGTGGTGCCGGCCGCCGGTGGCGAGCTCGACCACCCGGGCGCCCACCTGCGCGGGTCCGATCAGTGCCCCGAGCGCCACGGCGGCCGCGAGGCTCAGTCCGCCGGCTTCGAGCATGGCGATCAGGTGGACGGAGCAGATCGCAGCGATCGCCGCAGCGGCCGTCAGGATCACCGCCAGCAGGCCCACGAGAAGGCGGCGGCCAGTCGGCATGCTCACCCCGGGAGCCTGCCCGGCAGCGCTGGCCCTCTGCGCCGGCGGCTCGGCCGGGATCCCGACGAGAACGAGCGGCAAGGTGACGACCAGGTGCGTGCCGGAATAGGCGAGGCAGGCGCCGCGCCATCCCAGCTCGCCGACGAGCCAGGCCGAAAGCGGCCAGCAGACGGTGCTCGCAAAGCCGCCCCATAGCGTCAGCGTGGTGATCGCGCGTCGCGCGGCGAGGCCGTAGAGCCGGCCCAGCGTCGCGAAGGCAGCGTCGTAGAGCCCAGCGCCCATGCCGGCGCCGATCACCGACCAGGAAAGGAAGTAGACGGGAAGGGTCCGCGCGGAGGCCAGCAGGGCAAGGCCGAGCGCAAGCAGCATGGCCGCGGCGGCGAGAACCGGGCGCCCGCCCTGCGCCTCGATCGTGCGCCCGACCCGGACGGACACCAGCCCGGCCACCAGCAGCCCGACCGACACCCCGCCGATCACCCAGGCATAGGGCCAGCCGGTGTCGCGCGAGATCGGCGCCGCGAGAATCGCGAGCAGGTAGTAGGACGACCCCCAGGCAAGGATCTGGACGATCCCGAGGGCGGCGACCACACGATGGGGGTCGGCGTCGACCGACCCCGCGCCTCCCGGCCTCACGCAGCTCCCGCCCCCGCGACGACCTTTTCGTTGCCGCAGCCACACCCCTGCTTTCCGGCATCCTTCGCGTCCGCGTCGCGCTGGCAACAGGCATCGACGCCGGCGGATGCCGGGCCTCCGCAGCAGCCCGCGGAGGCCGCGTGCTCGCGCGGACCGGCGCTGCAGACGCCGGTTTCCGGGAGGACGAGATGCACTTCGCGCGCGGCCGCATGGTCGCCGGCGATCTCAGCGACGACCGACCGCACCTGCTCGTAGCCGGTGGCCATCAGGAAGGTCGGCGCCCGGCCGTAGGACTTCGAGCCAACGATGTAGAAGCCGGCATCGGGATGCTGGAGCTCGGCTGCCCCGTGCGGCGGCACGGTCCCGCAGGAATGCAGGTTCGGGTCGATCAGCGGGGCGAGCGCCGGCGGCGCCTCGACCACCGGGTCGAGCGCAATCCTGAGCTCGCGCAGCATCTCGAGCCCGGGCCGGAAGCCCGTCGCGACGACAATTCGATCGACCGACAGCAT
>NZ_CALLYO010000064.1 GCF_937858865.1 uncultured Amaricoccus sp.
CATGACCAGCCGCAGCCAGAGCGCCCGCTCCGGCACCGCAACCCCGAGCGCCGCCTCAACCGCCTGCGCGAAGGCCCAGGCATAGGCGACCGTGCTGTCCCCCGACACCCGCCCGGCCAGTCCCGCCGCGCGCGCGAGCGTCGCGCCCCGCATCAGCCCCTCGACCCCCTTGTGGGTATAGCCGAGCCGCTGCTCCAGCCGCACCACCGTCTCCCCCTGCACGGTGAAGCGGAAGTGCCCCGGCTCGATCACCCCGGCATGCACCGGCCCGACCAGCACCCGGTGCAGGCTCTCCCCCTTCACCGGCAGGAAGGCATAGGGCTCCCCCGGCCCGGCCGCCTCCGCCTCACCCAGCGGATGCCGCACCCCCCACCGCCCGTGATCGAGCCAGGGCCGGTCGTCCGCCGCCCCCTCCGCCGTGTAGCCGTAGAGATCGCCGATCGCCCGCTCCAGCCGCTGTGCCGCCGCATGGTGCCGCCCGACGGACGGAAAGCGATCCTCGCTGACCGGCACGCTCAGGATGCGCAGCCCCGCGGCCGGATCGCGGAGCGCCATATGCACCTCGCCCGTGCTCGCCCAGAGGCCGAAGAGCTCCGCCTCCCCCGCCGCGAGCGCCCGCGCCGCGTGCCGCCACTCGCCAGCGCTCACCACCGTCCTCATCCGAGCAGCCTCGCCACCGCCTCGAACCAGCCGACCACCGGCCCCGGCAGATGGATGCCGCCGAGCAGCACCAGCGCCATGTGCCCGTAGAGCGGCGCCAGCGACCCCTCCGGCCGCCCGACCGGCCCGGTCGGCTCGCCGAGGAGCATGTCGCCGAGCCTGAGCAGCAGCGCGCCGAAGGCGACGAGCAGCCCCGCGACCAGCACCAGCGCCAGCACCGGCACCCGGGCAAAGGCGGTGGTGACGAGGAGGAACTCGCTCATGAACACCCCGAACGGCGGCATCCCCGCGATCGCCAGCACCGAGATCGCCAGCCCGAAGCCGAGCGCCGGATGGCTCTGCGACAGCCCGCGGATGTCGGCGATCCGCTGGCTCCCCTTGATCTGCGCCACCATGCCGACGGCATAGAAGATCGCCGACTTGGTCAGGCTGTGCATCGTCATGTGCAAGAGCCCGGCGAAGTTCGCCAGCGGCCCGCCGATGCCGAAGGCGAAGACGATGATCCCCATGTGCTCGATCGAGGAGTAGGCGAAGAGCCGCTTCACGTCCCGCCGCCGGTAGAGCATGAAGGCTGCGAAGACGAGCGAGAGCAGCCCCATCGCCACCATCAGCGGCCCGGGCGAGAGCGCCTCGGCATTCGCCGCCATCAGCATCTTGAAGCGCAGCACCGCATAGAGCGCGACGTTGAGCAAGAGCCCCGACAGCACCGCCGAGATCGGCGTCGGCCCCTCTGCATGCGCATCCGGCAGCCAGGCATGCAGGGGCGCCAGTCCAACCTTGGTCCCGTAGCCGAGCAGCAGGAAGACGAAGGCGACGTTCAGCATCGCCGGATCGAACTCCGCCGCGCCCGTCATCAGATTGGTCCAGATCATCGACGCCGTGCCCTCGCCCAGCACCGGCTGCGCCGCCATGTAGACGAGGATCGTGCCGAAGAGCGCCAGCGCGATGCCGACCGAGCCGAGGATGAAATACTTCCACGCCG
>NZ_CALLYO010000065.1 GCF_937858865.1 uncultured Amaricoccus sp.
CGCCGCGCTCGCCGCCTTCACCCGCCACCTGCGCGCGGAAGGCCACGAGATCATCGTCATCGACCCCGACCCCAGCAACGCCCGCGCCGTCCGCGCCTACGCCAGGGCCGGCTTCCGCCCGATCCCGCGGCTCGCCGGCCGGACCGGCGGCGCCCTCATCATGCAGCATGAACCCGAGGCGACATGACCGACCTGACCCCCCGCGAGATCGTCTCCGAGCTCGACCGCTTCATCATCGGCCAGGCCGGCGCCAAGCGCGCCGTCGCCGTGGCGCTCAGGAACCGCTGGCGGAGGAAGCAGCTCCCCGACGACATCCGCGACGAGGTCTATCCGAAGAACATCCTGATGATCGGCCCGACCGGCGTCGGCAAGACCGAGATCTCCCGCCGCCTCGCCAAGCTCGCCAAGGCGCCGTTCCTGAAGGTCGAGGCGACCAAGTTCACCGAGGTCGGCTACGTCGGCCGCGACGTGGAGCAGATCGTCCGCGACCTGGCCGATGCCGCCGTCGCCATGGTGCGCGAGGACATGCGCGAGCGGGTGAAGGCCCGCGCCCACCAGGCGGCCGAGGACCGGGTCCTCGACGCTCTGGCCGGCGAGGGCGCCCGCGACCAGACCCGCGACACCTTCCGCCGCAAGCTCCGCGAGGGCTCGCTCGACGACAAGGAGATCGAGCTCGAGGTCGCCGACACCTCGAGCCCCTTCCCGATGATGGACATCCCCGGCCAGCCGGGAATGGGGATGGGCGCGATCAACCTCGGCGACATCTTCGGCAAGGCCTTCGGCGGCCGCCGGGTGCGGCGGCGGATGAGCGTCGCGCAGTCCTACGAGCTCCTCATCACCGAGGAGGCCGACAAGCTGTTGGACCCCGAGGCGGTGAACCGCGAGGCGGTGGAAGCGGTGGAGCAGAACGGCATCGTCTTCATCGACGAGATCGACAAGGTCGCCGCCCGCGCCGAGACCCGCGGCGCCGACGTCTCGCGCGAGGGGGTGCAGCGCGACCTGCTGCCGCTGATCGAGGGCACCACCGTCTCGACCAAGTACGGCCCGGTGAAGACCGACCACATCCTCTTCATCGCCTCGGGCGCCTTCTCGATCGCCAAGCCCTCCGACCTCCTGCCCGAGCTCCAGGGCCGCCTGCCGATCCGCGTCGAGCTCCGAGCGCTGACCGAGGCCGACTTCGTGCGCATCCTGACCGAGACCGACAACGCGCTGACCCGCCAGTACGCCGCCCTGATGCAGACCGAGGAGGTAAAGGTCGACTTCACCCCGGAGGGCATCGCCGCGCTCGCGCGCATCGCCGCCGAGGTGAACCGCGCGGTGGAGAACATCGGCGCGCGGCGCCTCCACACCGTGCTCGAGCGCGTCTTCGAGGATCTGAGCTTCACCGCCCCGGACCGGGCGGGCGACTCCGTCACCGTCGATGCGGATTTCGTCGAGAAGCATCTCGGCGAGCTCAGCCGCTCGGCCGACCTCAGCCGCTACGTTCTCTGAGGCGCCGGAATCGCAGGCGGCTGCGACGACCGGGGCTGCCTGTGCGGCAGGTGGCGCGGGACCGCGGCGACGGCGAAGACGACGAGGGCGAACGATCCGGCCAGGCTGTAGACCAGCAGCGCGAGGAGCGGGTGCCATCCTGCCTGGACGGCCCAGATGGCGGCCGCGAGACCGACCAGCATGGCTGCCAACAGGCAGATGACGAGCCGTGGATTCAAACCGCACCTTTCTCCCAAGCGTTCCCATCTCGGCGGGATTCCTGTTAGGAAAGCGTAAATCGCCTCGGCGGTAAACCTTTTTTCTAGCTCTGGTTGATTTACGTGCAAATCCGACGGTGTCGGGTCCCCCATCTGGCCCGTATCGGGGGCTCATTTTGCGGTGGAGCGAGCCTTTGCCGGAAATATGGGCAATTTGTGAAAACGCTGGATGATCAATGGGGGATTCGGTAACGAATCGGGCAGAATAATCGTATAAGCGGTTATCGCCGCAGATCGTGCTGGGAATTCCAGGCGCGGGGCCTAGCCTGTCTACGACTTTTACGACTACATCCGATCAGCTCGGGGAATGGTTTCCGCGAAGGCGATCAGCCGGCGCATCGCGAGTATTCCCCCTGCCGGTCCGAGCGCGAGGAGGCCGAGGGTCATCCGCCAGCCGAGGAGATCGGCGACGAGCGGCACGGCCTGGACGGTGAAGAAGGTGAGGGTGAAGCCGAGCGCCGTCTGCAGGGCGAGCAGGCTGCCCGCGTGCTCGCCCGGCGCCGCGTCGGCGACGAGCGCGGAGAACTGCGCCGAATCCGGGATGACCGCAGCGCCCCAGACGAGGACCAGGAGGGCGAGCAGCCAGACCGGCCCGCCGAAGGCGAGGGCGGTGGCGAGGCTCGCCGACCCGCTCACCTGCATGGCGATCTCGGCGACCCGCGCCTTGCCGATCCGGTCGGCGAGCCGGCCGGCCGGCTGGCAGAGCAGGCCGCCGACCGCGATGGCGGCGAAGGTCACCAGCCGCGCGGCCGGCACGGCGTCGCCGCCGAGCCTCGGCGCGAAGGAGACGGCGAGCGCGGCGCCGATCCAGGCCCAGAAGGCATAGAGCTCCCACATGTGGCCGAGATAGCCGGCATAGGCGAGGCGGACGCGCCGGTCGGCCCAGGCCACGCGCAGCGCACCCGGGTCGAAGCGCGCCGAGCGGGCGTGGTGGGGCCCGAGGCGCGCCGCGGCGCCGAGGAGGCCGCCGAGCGCGGCCAGCGCCGAAGTCGCGATCACCGTCGCCCGCCAGTCCGGCCCGCCGAGAAAGGCGAGCAGATGCGGCAAGGCGGAGCCGACGGTGATCGCCCCGACGAAGAGCCCGACCAGCGCGCCGCGGTCGCGCGCGCCCCAGCCGACCAGGATCTTCATCCCCACCGGGTAGACCCCGGCGAGCCCGGCCCCGGTCAGGGCGCGGAGGCCGATCTGGGCGGCGCCGCCGAGGGGCGTGACGAGCAGGGCGAGGTTGGCCCCGGCGGCGACCAGCGCCGAGAGGAGGAGCACCAGGCGCGGATCGTAGCGGTCGGCAGTGCCGTGGACGGCGAGGGCCAGGGCGCCGGCGACGAAGCCGATCTGCACCGCGCTGGAAAGCGCCGCGGCGCGGCCGGGGCCGAGGGCGCCTTCGGCGACGATCTCGGGCAGGATGGCCGCGGAGACGAACCAGAGGCTCATGCTGAGCACCGCCGCGAGGGCGAGGAGCAGGACGCTGCGGCGCTTGCCCCCGGGCACGTCAGAGGTCGGGCAGGAGCCGGGCCAGCAGCGCGGCGATGCCGACGCCGGCGACCTCGGCGTGCGCGAGGACCTGCTCGATGGTGTCCGGGGCCTGCTCGGGGCCGCCGCTCGCGTCGTTGGTGATGGCCGAGAGCCCGAGGACGCGCAGGCCGGCATGGACGGCCGCGATGACCTCGATGACCGTCGACATCCCCACCGCGTCCGCGCCTGAGGCGCGCAGGAAGCGCCGCTCCGCCGAGGTCTCGAGCTGCGGCCCGGCGACGCCGGCGTAGATGCCGGTATGGAGGGCGATCCCCGCCGCCTCCGCGGCCCGGCGCGCCAGGTCGCGCAGGTCGGGATCGTAGGCGCGCGACATGTCGGGGAAGCGCAGGCCGACGCCGGCGTCGTTCGGGCCGGTCAGCGGGCTCGCACCGGTGAAGTTGAGGTGATCCTCGATCAGCATGATCTCGCCCGGACGGAACTGGGGGTCGAGCGCCCCGGCGGCGTTCGTCACCACCAGCCGCTCCGCCCCGAGCCGGCGCAGGAGGCGCACCGGGAGGGCGATGTCCTGCGGCGTCCAGCCCTCGTAGAGATGCAGCCGCCCCTGCATCAGCGCCGCCCGCCGGCCGTGGAGCCGGCCGATCACCAGCCGCCCGGCGTGGCCGGGCGCAGTGGCGACCGGGAAGCCGTCGATCTCGGCGTAGGGGATGGCGACCGGTGCCTCGACCGCGTCGGCGAGCCGGCCGAGCCCGGAGCCGAGGATGAGCGCGATCTCGACCGGCGGCCCGGCCCGCCCGGCGATCGAGTCGAACGCCGCCTCGAGCCGCTCGCCCGCCGCGGGGGCGGTCATGCGCTGAGGCTCGCGGCGATGCGCGGGGCGAGCGCCGCGACGGCGTCGAGCACGGCGTCGAGGTCGATCCCGACGAGCATCCCGTCGCGCACCACCTGCCGCCCGGCGACGAAGACGTGGCGGACGTCGGACTTGGCGGTCGAGAAGACGATGTGGGTCGCCGGGTCGAAGAGCGGCGCCGCATGCGGCCGCCGCAGGTCGAGGAGGATCATGTCGGCGAGCTTGCCTACCTCGAGCGAGCCGAGCCGGTCGGCCGCGCCGAGCGCCGCCGCCCCGTCGAGCGTCGCCATCCGGAGGGCCTGGGCGGTGGTGACGGCGGTGGCGTCGAGGGTGGCGCCGCGGTGCAGCGTCGCGGCGAGCCGTAGCGCCATCCACATGTCGAGGTCGTTGCCCGAGATCGCCCCGTCGGTGCCGATCGTCACCCGCACCCCCGCGGCCAGCATGTCGCGGACGCGCGCGATCCCGCTTGCCAGCTTGAGGTTCGAGACCGGGTTGTGTGCGACGCTCGCCCCGGTCCGGGCGAGGATCTCGATCTCCTCGTCGTCGAGCCAGACGCAATGCGCCAGCACGCTGCGCGCGTCGAGGACGCCGAGCGCGTCGAGATGCCGGATCACCGAGCGGCCGTAGCGGCCGCCCACCGTCTCCTGCTCGGCGCGGGTCTCGGCGGCATGGGTCGAGAAGAGCCCGCCCCTGTCCGCGGCGATCCGCCAGGCCGCCTGCAACCCCTCCGGCCCGACGGTATAGGCACCGTGCGGGAAGCAGCCGGGCAGAACATCCTCGGAATCCGCGAAGTCGGCGAAGAAGGCCTCCGCCTCGGCCGCCCGGGCGGCGACGGTCTGGCCGTCGACGCCCGGGCCGTCGAAGAAGATGCCCCCGGTCGAGACGCGCAGCCCGACGGCGCGGGCGGCGGCCACCGCCTCGCGCGGGTGCCAGAACATGTCCATGACCGTCGTCACCCCGCCGAGCAGGAGCTCGGCGAAGCCGAGCGTCGCCCCGAGCCGCACCGTCTCGCGGGTGAGGATCGCGCCCTCGGCCTTCCAGACCTGCCGCAGCCAGGGTTCGAGCGGCAGGTCCTCGATCAGGCCGCGGAAGAGGCTGTCCCCGGCATGGCAGTGGGTGTTGACGAGCCCCGGCATCAGGATCATGCCGCCGGCGTCGAGAAGGGCGCGCGCGTCGGTGCCGATCTCGGCGGCGGTGCCGATCCGGGTGATGCGGCCGTCCGTCACCGCCAGCGCGCCGTCGCGGATCACGGTTCCGGGCGCATCCGCCGCGACGAGGAGGGCATGGGTGACGATCAGATCCTGCGCCAAGACGGATCCCCCTAGCGGCTCGCGAAGGGGTGCACCGGCGTAACGCGCCTGTCAACCGGAGGGGACAACCGGAGGGAACGCTGCCGCGGGGGCGGCGTTGAGCCGGGTCAGCCCGGATGAAGGAGAAAGGCGATGCCGGCCAAGTCGAAGGCGCAGCAGAAGGCCGCCGGGGCGGCGCTCGCCGCCAAGCGCGGCGAGACCAAGGTGAGCGAGCTCAAGGGCGCCTCGCGCGAGATGTACGAGTCGATGTCGGAGAAGCAGCTCGAGGAGTTCGCCGAGACCAAGCGCAAGGGCAAGCCCGAGCACGTCGGTGACCGGAAATCCTGACCCGGCGCGCTCAGGAGCCGGCGAAGCGGGCCTCGAGCTCGCTGCGCCGCGCATCGTCGATCTTGCCGAAGAGCACCGGCGGCACGGTGAAGGGCTGCCCCGCAGGCAAGGCCTCGAGGGCGGCCGCCACGTCCGTCGGCCAGTCCGCCGACTCGAGCCCGAGCGCCGCCAGCATGGCGTCCGACGCGTCCGGAACGAACGGGCGGCCGAGCACCGCGTAGAGCCGGATCAGGTTGAGCCCGAAGCGGGTGACGGCCGCGGCGCGGTCGGGGTCGGTCTTGAAGGCCGTCCAGGGGGCCGCGGCCTGCAGGTACTCGTTGCCGACCACCCAGATGGCGCGCAGCTCCTGCGCCGCCTTGCGCAGCTCGATCGCCTCCATGTTCTGCTCGTAGACGGCGATGCGGCGGGCGAGTTCGGCGGCGACCTCGGCCTCCTGCGGACCGTAGGCCCCGGCCTCGGGCACGGTCTCGCCGAAGCGGGCGGCGGCGAACTTGGTGACGCGGCTGACGAAGTTGCCGAGGACGTCGGCGAGGTCCTTGTTCACCCCGGCCTGGAAGCTCTCCCAGGTGAAGTTCGAATCCGACCCCTCGGGCACGTTCGACATCAGCCACCAGCGCCAGTAGTCGGCGGGCAGGATCTCGAGCGCCTGGTCCATGAAGACGCCGCGGCCCTGGCTGGTGGAGAACTTGCCGCCCTCGTAGTTCAGGTAGTTGAACGACTTGATGTAGTCGACGAGCTTCCAGGGCTCCTCCGACCCGAGGATGGTGGCGGGGAAGGAGAGGGTGTGGAAAGGGACGTTGTCCTTGCCCATGAACTGCACGTAGCGCACGTCCCCGGCGCCCTCGT
>NZ_CALLYO010000066.1 GCF_937858865.1 uncultured Amaricoccus sp.
GTCCGCCCGATCCCGACTGGCCCTGCATCCAGCGCCGGCAGCCGCATCTGTCGATCGCCCAGGTCTGGGGCGGGCCGGTGCCGGACGAGGCGGCGCTGAAGCGGGCGGAGGCGCCGGAGATCCAGGAGCTGGCGCAGGCGATCGCGCTCAGGCGGGTGCCGCTGCCCGAGGCGGAGGCGACGATCGCGGCCTTCGCCAAGGACCACGACGCCGAGGCGCTGGTCGCGCTCTTCGCCGCCACCTTCGAGCATCTCAACGCCACGCGCGACCGGGTGATGGCGGGGATAACCCGCTATGCCCACAAGCAGGAGGCGCTCGATGCGCGCATCGTCGAGCTGCGCCACGAGTTCTCGGCGCTGGAGGCGGCGAAGGACAAGGACTTCGACCGGATGGACGAGGTCGAGAAGGAGCTCGACTGGTCGACGCGGATCTTCCAGGACCGCCAGCAGTCGCTCACCTACGTCTGCGAGACGCCCGTCCTGCTCGAGCAGCGGGCCTTCGCGATCGGCCGGGCGGTCGAGGCCCTGCTCCCGGGCGGGGGGTGAGCGCGGATGATCGGCTGACGACTGCGCTGCGCGCCGCAACGCCCGGTCCCCTCTGGAAAAAGGCATGGGCTTTGGCCCGGCCGCGTCCTAATATATCCGCCAGCCTGCAGGGGAACGATCCTGCCGGCGGAAGGGGAGGGTAGCCATGGACCATGGTCCGGTCGGGGGTGGCGGAAGCGATGTGGGTCGGGTGACGTCGGAGCATTCGGTGTCCGATCTGCTCGTCGTCGACGACCATCCGCTCATGTGTGACGCGCTGTCGGCGACGCTCGGCTTCGCCTTCGGTTTGCGCAAGGTGCGGGTGGCCTCGAGCCTCGCCGCAGCGGTGGCGAGCATACGCGAGGAGGGGGTGCCGGACGCGGTGGTCCTCGACCTCAGCCTGCCCGACGCCAACGGGGTCGAGGGGGTGCTGGCGCTGCGCAGGCTCGTCGGCGACGTGCCGCTCGCGGTCATCTCGGCCGATCTCGACCCGAAGCTCGTCTCGGCGGCCATGGGGGCGGGCGCCAACGGCTATGTGGGCAAGCTGCTGCCGCGGGCGAAGATGGTCGAGGCCTTCAGCCGCATCTGGGCCGGCGAGCGGGTGCTGCCCGAGGGATGCGAGCCGGAGAGCCTCGAGGAGGACGAGGCCATGGTCCTGGCGCGGGGGTTCGCCTCGCTCACGCCGCAGCAGATGAACATCCTGCGGCTGATCTGCCAGGGGCGGCCGAACAAGATCATCTCCTACGAGCTCTCGATCGCCGAGGCGACGGTGAAGACCCACATCGCGGCGATCATGACCAAGATCAACGTGCGCAACCGGACCCAGGCGGCGCTTCTCGCCAGCAAGGCCCGCATCTTCGCGCGCTGAGGGCCGGGAGGGCGAGGGGAGCGTGAGTGCCGGGATGCCTGCCGATTCCGCTTCCGCGCTGCGCCCGCGCGTGGTCACGGTCGGGCTCGGCGACGGATCCGCTGCCGGCGCGATCTGGGCGGCCGTCGGGCGGATGCGGCCGGGGCTTGTCCTCGTCTTCGCCGCCGAGGGCGCGATCCTCGCGCCGCTCACCGGTGCGCTGCGCGACGCCTTCGGCCCGGAGTGCTGCGTTCTCGGCTGCTCCTCGGCGGGATGCTTCGCCTTCGGCAAGTACCGCGACGACCAGGTGGTGGCGGTGGTCTTCCCCGAGGCGGCGTTCCGTGCCCGCGCGGTCTGGCTGCGCGACCTGCGCCAGCACATGGCGCTCGACTGGATCCGCACGCTGCGGCGCCTCGCGGCCGGCTTCGGCGAGGCGGCGCCCGGATGGTCGCGCTTCGGGCTCCTGATGATCGACGGGCTCTGCCGGCGCGAGGAGGTGGTGGTGGCGACCGTCGACGCGGCGCTTGGCGACCTGCCGGTCCTCGGCGGCTCGGCCGGGGACGGGCTGCGGTTCGGCCGCACCCATCTCGCCCTCGACGGCGAGAGCCATCCCGAGAGCGCGGTCTTCTGCCTCGTCAGCAGCGCCTTCCCGGTCGAGGAGGTGGTCTTCGATCATTTCACCCCGGCGAGCGGCCGGATGGTGGTGACCGAGGCGCTGCCGGAGGAGCGGGTGATCCTCTCGATCAACGCCGAGCCGGCGGCGGAGGAATATGCCCGGCTGATCGGCATGGCGGAGGCCGACCTCGGGCCCCGCGCCTTCGCGGCGCATCCGCTGCTGGCCCGGCAGGGCGGGCGGCATGTGGTGCGGGCGATCCAGGCGGTGACGCCGGAGCGCGGCCTCAGCCTCATGTCCTCGGTGGAGACGGGCGTGACCATGACGCTCGGCAAGGCGCAGAACCTGACCGAGGGGCTCGAGGCGCGGATGAGCGCGCTCGGGCCGACCGCGCTGATCCTCGGGTTCGACTGCGTGCTGCGGCGGATCGCCCTCGAGCAGGCCGGGCTCGGCGCGGCGGTCGAGCGCATCTACCGCAAGCACCGGGTGGCCGGGTTCAACACCTACGGCGAGCAGCACGGCGGGCTGCACGTCAACCAGACCTTCGTCGGGCTGGCCTTCCTCGAGCCGGATCCGCGCCATGCTGCGGCAGACTGACGACGCCCCGCGGCAGATCGAGAAGCTGAGCCGGATCAACGAGGCGCTGATCCAGCGCCTCGAGCGCATGGACGACATGCGCGGCTCCTCCTATGCGCTGACCCGCACCGCGGCGATGCTCGAGCGCGAGATCCTCGCGCGCAACGCCGACCTCGAGCGGGCGCTGGCCGAGCTCAGCGCCAGCAACGCCGAGCTCGCCGCCGCACGCGAGACGGCGGACGAGGCGAACCGGGCCAAGTCGCGCTTCCTGCGCGCGGCGAGCCACGACCTGCTCCAGCCGCTGAGCGCGGGGCGGCTCTTCCTCGGCCAGCTCGAGGACCATACCATCGACGCGGTGCAGGCCGACCTGGTGCGGCGGGTGATCGCCTCGTTCGAGAGCGCGGAGGAGCTGATCCGCGCGCTGCTCGACATCGCGCGGCTCGACAGCCGGGCCTTCGAGACCCATCCGGGGCCGGTGGCCATCAGCCGGCTCTTCCAGCGGCTGGCGATCGACTTGCAGCCGCTGGCCGCGGCGCGCGGGATCGACCTGCGCTTCGTGATGTCGTCGGAGGCGGTGCTGAGCGACCCGGTGCTGCTGCGGCAGATCGCCCAGAACCTCATCATCAACGCGCTCAAGTATTCGACCGGGCCGAAGGTCGTCGTCGGGCTGAAGCACGCCGGGGACGATGCCTGGCTGACGGTGCAGGACGCGGGGCCGGGGATCGACCCGGCGGACCAGGAGCGGATCTTCAACGAGTTCGAGCGGCTGTCGGGGACGGAGGCGCCGGGCAGCGGGCTCGGCCTCTCGATCGTCCGGCGCGCCTGCCAGCAGCTCGGGCACGAGGTGGCGCTGGCGAGCGCGCCCGGCCGCGGCTCGCGCTTCCGGGTGCGGCTGCCGCTGATGCGCAACGTCTGCCTGATGCCGGACGTGCCGGCCGGCGCGGCGGTGCCGGTGCGGCAGTCCGGGCTGGCCGGGAGGCGGGTGCTGATCGTCGAGAACGACCCGGCGATGCGCGAGGCCTTCGGGATGCTGCTGCGGAGCTGGGGGATGGCGGTGGAGGGCGCGGCGGGCGTCGCCGAGGCGCGCGCGGCGGCGGGGCGCGGTGCGGCGCCCGACGTGGTGCCTCTCCCCCGTCGCGTGGATTCGGGGCTTTTTTACGACCCCTTGCTTACGAGACAGGCTTTACGGGATCGGCGCCCGGTGTGGAACCCTTTCCCGCGCCCGGTGTTTTGCACGCGGCCGTGAAAGCGGATGCCGACGGTGCTTGCACGCCGGTCCTGCGATGAAGATATAGTCGCATTCCGCCCGTTTCGTCCGAACTCTGCCAAATTCGCAGTGTTGCAACCCTTCCCGATCATCCTTTCCTTCCCACACGCCTCCTCCTTTCCAAGC
>NZ_CALLYO010000067.1 GCF_937858865.1 uncultured Amaricoccus sp.
ATGGCGCAACCTCACCCCGAAAACCCTGAAAAGCCGGGGAGTCGTGTAGTGTGTCGTTACGCACGCTAGACGACACAGCGCCTGGGCTCCGAGAGTGGCGGTGCCGAGGGGTAGCGCGTCCGTCCGCCAGCTGCACCATCTCTCGGGACGTGACCCGCGAGCCTGCACTGCGTGCAGGCGCCTCCGGCGGGCGTATTTAAGGCAAGAAGATGGAACGGGCGCCGGGAGAGCGGCGATGCCGGCGTGCCCGGGAGCGGGATCGGGGGGCGGTGTCGTGGAGTGCGTTCGTCGCGCCCGCGGGCCCGGATCGCGCCGGCCCCGCGGGCGTCCGGCCTCACTTGCCGAGCCAGACCGTCCCGCTCTTGTTGGTGACCGGCACGCCGACGGCGTTGCCGTACTCGGTCCAGGAGCCGTCGTAGTTGCGGACCTCGTAGCCGAGGATGCGCTTCAGCGCGAACCAGGAGTGGCTGGAGCGCTCGCCGATGCGGCAGTAGGTGATGACCGGCTGCGAGCCGTCGACGCCCTTCTCGGCGTAGATGGCGCGGATCTCGTCCACCGGCTTGAAGGTGCCGTCGTCGTTGACGATGGTCGCCCAGGGCACGTTCTCGGCGCCGGGGATGTGGCCGGCGCGGATCGAGAGCTCCTTGACCCCCTCGGGGGCGAAGATCCTGCCGAGGTACTCGTCGGGCGAGCGGATGTCGATCAGCTTGCCGGGCGCGCGGCCCTCGGCGACGGCGAGGACGTCGGGGAGCCGGGCGCGCAGCCCGTCGTTGCGCTCGGAGAGGGTGATGTCGGAGGCCGGGAAGGCGGGGACCTCGGCGGTCAGCGGCAGGCCGCGCGCCTCCCAGAGCCTGCGGCCGCCGTCGATGAGGCGCACCCGCGCCCCGAGGCCGTAGAGGTCGAGCACCCAGGCGCCCCAGGCGGCGAACCAGTTGTTGTGGTCGCCATAGATGACGATGGTGCCCTCGGGACCGACGCCGGCCTTGCGCAGCGTCGCCTCGAGCTTCTCGCGCGGGGCGATGTCGCGGTTCACCGTGTCGACGAGGTCGACGTGCCAGTCGAGGTTGACGGCGCCCGGGATGTGGCCGCCGGCATAGACCCCGGGATCGACGCTGACCTCGAAGATGCGCACCTCGGGGTTGTCGAGGTTGTCCCTGACCCAGTCGGCGGTCACCAGGGGATTGGTCTTGGTCATCTTCCTGCCTTTCGGAATGCGACCGGGCGCCGGATGCGCCCGATCCTAGTCGTTGAAGTGTCGGCCCTCGCGCACCTCGGCGACGTAGCCGGCGCGGATGGCGAAGTCGCCGAAGGGCTCGCCCGTCGTGCGGTCGCGGGCGTAGTGGGCGAGGGTCTTGTCGAGGGCCTCGAGGATCGCCGGCTCGCCGACGTTCTCGAGGTACATCTTGTTCAGCCGCTCGCCGTGAGCGCCGCCACCGAGGTAGAGGTTGTACTTCCCCGGCGCGCGGCCGGTGAGGCCGATCTCGGCGATGTAGGGGCGGGCGCAGCCGTTCGGGCAGCCGGTCATGCGGATGGTGATCGGCTGCTCGGAGAGACCGTGCGTGGCGAGGATCGCCTCGATCCTGGTGACGAGCTCGGGCAGGTAGCGCTCGCTCTCGGCCATGGCGAGGCCGCAGGTCGGCAGCGCGACGCAGGCCATGGAGTTGAGGCGGAGCGCGCTGCCCTGCGCGGCGGGGTCGATGCCGTGGGCGGCGAGCGTGGCCTCGATGGCCGGGCGGTCCTCCGGGGC
>NZ_CALLYO010000068.1 GCF_937858865.1 uncultured Amaricoccus sp.
CTCCGGCGGCGCCGAACGGGATGGCCCGGATCGGGTTGCCGGTCATGATCTCGAATCCGCCGGGTCGAGCGGCTTCATCGGCTCAGGCCGTCACCCGTGGCGCGTCGCTCCTGTCGAGGCCGACCTCGCGCGCCATCGCCCTGAGCGCCGTCAGCCCCATCTTCTGGTACTGGAAGGGGTTCCGCACCGCGCTGTCCTGCTCGGCCTCGATCACCAGCCAGCCGGCGTAGCCGTGGTCGGCGGCGATCTTCAGCACCGGCTCGAAGGCGACGCAGCCCTCGGGGTCGCCCGGGACGGTGAAGGCGCCGCGGCGCACGCCTTCGAGGAAGGAGAGGTTCCGGTCGCGGACCTCCCTCATGATTTCGGGACGGACGTTCTTGGCGTGGATGTGGGTGACGCGGTCCATGTACTTCCCGGCGACCTCGGCGGGGTCGGCGCCGCCGAAGGCGCAGTGGCCGGTGTCGAGGAGGAGCCGGGTGTGCGGGCCGGCCATCGCCATGAAGCGGTCGATGTCGGCGGCGGACTCGATGATCGTGCCCATGTGGTGGTGGTAGCCCATCTTCACGCCCGCGTCGGCGGCGAAGCGTGACAGCTCCTCGTAGCCTTTCGAGAAGCGCTCCCACTCGGCGTCGGTCATGATCGGGCGGTCGTTCACCGCGACCTTGTCGTTGCCGTGGACGGTGTTCGAGCACTCGCAGGCGTTGATATGGTCGCCGCCGGCGGCCTTCGTGAACTCGATCCAGGCCTTGAGCGCACGCTTCTCGGTGTCGATGTCGTTGACGAGGATGTTCGTCGAGTGCCAGCCGGCGGCGAAGCGCAGGCCGTACTCGCCGAGCCTGGCCTTCAGCGCCCTGCCGTCGTCGGGCATCTTGTGGCCCTTCTCGATGCCGTCGAAGCCGATCTTCTGGCAGTCGGAGAGGCAGTCCTCGAGGCTCAGGTGATCGCCGATGCTCGTGTCGTCGTCGTTCGACCAGGCGATGGGGTTGGTTCCGTAGAGGATCATGGCGTGCTCTCTCAGTTGAAGACGCGCTGGAGGCGGGTGTTGGCGTGGTAGCGTTCGCGGGCCTTCTCGAGGCGCTCGGGGCCGCCGACCTCAGGCACGGCGACGTCCCACCAGTGGCCGCCGGCGCCGGTGCCGGAGACGGCCTCGGTGTCGATGACGATGACGGTGGGGATGTCGCGGCCGCGGGCGGCGACGATCCGCGCCTCGAGGTCGGCGATGCCCGTCGCCTTCTCGGCGTGGGCGCCCATCGAGGCGGCATGGGCGACGAAGTCGATCTCGGGCTGCGCCGCGACGGCCGCGTCCTTGTACATGTTGTTGAACTCGGCGCCGCCGCACTCCTGCTGCAGGCGGTTGATGCAGCCGTAGCCGCGGTTGTCGGTCAGCACGACGGTGAAGGGAATGCGTCGCATCACCGCGGTGGCGAGCTCGGAGTTGGCCATCATGTAGCTGCCGTCGCCGACGAAGCAGACCACGTCCCTGTCGGGGGCGGCGAGCTTGATGCCCATGGCGCCGGCGATCTCGTAGCCCATGCAGGAATAGCCGTACTCCATGTGGTAGCCGCCCTGCGCCGCCTGCCAGAGCACCTGCAGCGCGCCGGGCATGGTGCCGGCGGCGCACATGGCGACGGTGTTCCCGGTGGCGGTGCGCTGGACGGCGCCGATCACCTGGGCGTCGGAGGGGAGCTTGTTCGCGTCCTTCGCCGGCGCCGCGGTGACCTTGGCGACGGCGGCGTGCCAGTCGGTGCGGGCCTTCGCGTCGGCGGCGGCGAAGCGGGTGTCGCCGAGGGCGGCGTCGATCTTCTCGAGCGTGACCCTGGCGTCGCCGACGACGCCGAGGGCGCCGTGCTTCAGGGCGTCGTAGCCGTGGACGTTGATCGAGACGAGGCGGCGGTCGGGGTTGGCGAAGACCGTCCAGGAGCCGGTGGTGAAGTCCTGGAAGCGGGTGCCGATGCCGATGACGAGGTCGGCCGCTTCGCAGGCGGCGTTGCCGCAGGTCGAGCCGGTGACGCCGGGCGAGCCGAAGTTCATCGGGTGCTCCCAGCTGGTGGCGCCCTTGCCGGCCTGGGTCTCGAGGAGCGGGATGTTGCGGCGTGCCGCGAAGTCGGCGACGAGCTCCTCGGCGCCCGAGTAGAGCACGCCGCCGCCGGAGACGATGACCGGGGCCTTCGCCGCCCGGATCGCGGCGACGACGGCCGCGACCTCGACCGGGTCGGGCTCGGGGCGGCGGATGCGCCAGACGCGGGGCGCGAAGAAGCTCTCCGGGTAGTCGAAGGCCTCGGCCTGCACGTCCTGGCAGAAGGCGAGGCAGACCGGGCCGCAGTCGGCCGGGTCGGTCATGGTGCGCAGCGCCCGGGGGAGTGCCGTCATCAGGTGCTCGGGGCGGGTGATGCGGTCGAAGTAGCGGGTGACGGGCCGGAAGCAGTCGTTGGCCGAGACCGTGCCGTCGTCGAAGTCCTCGATCTGCTGCAGGACCGGGTCGGGACGGCGGTTCGCGAAGACGTCGCCGCAGACGAAGAGCACCGGCAGGCGGTTGACGTGCGCGAGCGCCGCCGCCGTCACCATGTTGGTCGAGCCCGGGCCGATCGAGGAGGTGACGGCGTGTGCCCGGCGGCGGCGCATCGTCTTGGCGTAGGCGATCGCCGCGTGCGCCATCGTCTGCTCGTTCTGGCCGCGCCAGGTGGGCAGCGCCTCGCCGATGCCGTGCAGCGCCTCGCCGATGCCGGCGACATTGCCGTGGCCGAAGATCGCCCAGACGCCCTCGATGAAGCGCGTCCCCTCCTCGGTCATCTGCACGCTCA
>NZ_CALLYO010000069.1 GCF_937858865.1 uncultured Amaricoccus sp.
GGGAGCGCGGCGACGGCGGCGGCGAGCTCCGCCTCCTCGCGCCATTCGGCGAGGAGGGCGAGGCCGGCGAGGACCGAGGCGACGAAGGACTTGGTCGCCGCGACGCTCCGCTCCGGGCCGGCGGCGAGGGGGAGCGCGTGGTCGGCGGCGGCGGCGAGCGGCGAGGCGGCGGCGTTGGTGAGGGCGAGGGTGAGGGCGCCGCCGGCGCGGGCGCCTTGCGTCATCTCGACGATGTCGGGGCTGCGGCCGGACTGGGAGATGGCGAGGCAGGCGGCGCCCTCGAGGCGGAGGCGGCGGCCGTAGATCGAGGCGATCGAGGGGCCGACCGAGGCGACCGGGATGCCGGCGACGATCTCGACCGCGTACTTGAGGTAGGTGGCGGCATGGTCGGAGGAGCCGCGCGCCACCGTCACCAGGAGGCGCGGGTCGGCGGCCCGCAGCGCCGCGGCGGCGGCGGCGAGGGGGTCGCTGGCGGTGGCGAGGAAGCGCCGGGCGGCGGCCGGGATCTCGGCGACCTCGGCCTGCATCCGGGTGGCGCTCATGCCGTCCCCCGCGCCATGGCGAGGGCGCCGTCGAGGCCGCTGCCGAGCGGCGGGCGGATGCGGCCGGGGTAGCGCGGGGCGAGGCGGCGGGCGAACTCCGGCCCGAGGCCGCCGAGGAAGCAGACGGGGAGCGGCGCCGCGCCGAGGCGGTCGATCGAGGCGGCGACGGCGGCCTCGGCCTCGCGCAGGATGGCGCGGGCGGCCGGGTCGCCGGCGGCCTCGGCGGCGAGGAGGCGGGGGACCTCGGCTGCGAAGTCGGCGGGGGCGGCGCGCCGGCCGAAGGCGACGATCCCCTCCGGGCCGCCGTGGGCGGCGAGGACGGCGGCGAGGAGCGGCGTCGTCTCGGCGAGGCCGTCGTGGGCGAGGAGCGCCGCCTCGAGCAGCGCGCGGCCGAGGCGCGCCCCGCCGCCCTGGTCGCCGAGGAGGAACCCCCAGCCGCCGAGGATGCGCACGGCGCCGCCCCGCTGCAGGCCGAAGACCGAGCCGGTGCCGAGGGTCGCGGCGATGCCGTCGGCCGCCCCGAGCGCGCCCTTGAGCGCGACGACGGCGTCGGTCTCGATGCGGACGCTGGCGAAGGGGAGCCGCCCGGCGAGGCGCGCGCGGGCGTCGGCCATGTTGGCGCCGGCGAGGCCGAGGACGGCGTCGAGCCGGGCCGGGTCGACGCCGGCCGCGGCGGCGGCGGCGCCGGCGGTGGCGAGGATGCTGGCGAGCGCCCCCTCGGGGTGGCTCCAGATGTTGGCGGCGCCCCCCTCGCCGCGGCCGAGGATGCGGCCCTGCCGGTCGGCCACCGCCGCGCGGCAGCCGCTCCCGCCCCCGTCCATGCCGAGAAAGAGCTCCATGGCGGGAGGATAGCGAAGCGCCGGGGGAAGGGAAGCGGTTGAAATGTCCGCTTCCGGATGCTATGTCCATATCTGGACAAGGAGCGGAGATGAAGATCCTCGACAGCGCGCCGTCTCCTGGCTCGGCCCCCGGGTTCCGCAGCATCTCGCGCGACGACTGCGCCCGGCTGAGCGGTCCGGCGGTGCGGACCTTCCGCGCGATCGCCGACGAATGGGGGCTGTCGGAGAAGGAGAGGATCGCGGTGCTCGGCATGCCGGCCCGCTCGACCTATCACCAGTGGATGCGCAAGGCGGAGGAGCGGGCGCCGCTCGCCCTGCCCCTCGACACGCTGATGCGGATCTCGGGCGTCCTCGGCATCTACAAGGCGCTCGCGATCCTCTTCCACGAGCCGGCGCAGGCGGCGCGCTGGCTGAAGGGGGCGCACCGCGGGACGGTCTTCGCCGGCGCCTCGCCGATGAGCTTCGTCGTCGAGGGCGGTCAGGACGGCATCATGACCGTCCGCCGCTATCTCGACGGCTGGCGCGGCGGCAGCATGGGGCACGGCGCGGCCGAGGGCAGCTTCGCGCCGGTCGGCGAGGGGGATCTCGTGATCCTGTGAGCTTCGATCTCCGCGCATACCGCGCCGTCCGCGCGCCGGAGGAGACGAGCCGCCTCGTCCCGTCGCGCTTTCCCCCGGTCCCGGCCTTCGAGCGGGTGAGCACGGCCGAGGATCTCGAAGCGGTCTTCGAGCTCGAGGGATGGACCAACGACCGGCTGGCGAGCACGCGGCTCCGGCAGATCCCGCGCGCGGACTGGGTCTACGGCCGGCCGAACGCCAGCGTGGTCATGGCGGCCTTCCTGCACGGCGCGCCGCGCGGCCAGCGCTTCTCGGGGCCCGAGCTCGGCGCCTGGTATGCCGCGAGCGAGCTCCGCACCGCCCTGCTCGAGGTGGCGAACGGCCTGCGCAAGGAGATGTCGCTCAGCGCCATCGGCCGGATGGTCGAGACCTACCGCCAATACCAGGCGCGGCTCGACGGCCGCTTCGTCGACATCTTCGGCCTGCATCCCGAGTTCCACGACCCCGACGATTCGACCTATCCGGTCTCCCAGCCATTCGGCCGGCACGTGCGGGAGCATGGGGCGGAGGTCGGCCGCATCGGGATCCGCTACGAGAGCGTGCGCCGCCCCGGGCACGAGAACTGGGTCTGCTTCCTGCCGACGGCGGTCCGGGACGTGGTGCAGGCAGGCCATTTCGAGATCGACGTGCCGCCCGGCGGCAAGGTCGTCGTGCGCCGGCTGTCCTGAGGGCGTGGACAAGCCGCCATGCCGGGGCGATCCTCCGCGCCCGAGAGGAGAGTCGGCCTTGCCCCTTCCCGCCACCGAAGCCCGGCACCCGGGCGCCATCGGCATCCAGTCGCTGCCGGCGCCGGAGATCCTCGCGCGCCTGCTCGACGGGCACCGGCACGCCGCCGAACAGGTGGCGGCGGCGCTGCCGGAGATCGAGGCGGCGGCCGAAGCGGCGGCCCGGGCGCTGGCCGCGGGGAAGCGGCTCGCCTATGCCGGGGCGGGCAGCGCCGGGCTGATGGCGCTCTCGGACGCGCTCGAGCTGCTCGGCACCTTCGGCATCGCGCCGGAGCGGACGCCGGTGCTCTTCGCCGGCGGGGCGGCGGCGCTCGCCGTCATGCGGGGCGACGTCGAGGACGTGGCGGCGGACGGCGCCGCCGACGTCGCGCGCGCCGGCCTCGGGCCCGGCGACGTCCTGATCTGCGTCTCGGCGAGCGGGACGACTCCCTACACCCTCGCGGCGGCGGCGGCGGGCCGCGCCGCCGGGGCGCGGGTGGTCGGCGTGGCGAACGTCGCGGGGAGCGCGCTCCTCGCCGCCGCGGACGTCGCGGTGCTGCTCGACACCGGGCCGGAGCTCGTCGCCGGCTCGACCCGGCTCGGCGCCGGGACGGCGCAGAAGATCGCGCTCAACCTCGTCTCGACCCTCGTCGGGATCCGGCTCGGGCATGTGCATGACGGCTATATGGTCAATCTCACCGCCGACAACGCCAAGCTCCGCCGCCGGGCGGCCGGGATCGTGGCGGCGGTGGCGGGCTGCGACGCGGCGGCGGCGGAAGCGGCGCTCGCCGCCGCCGGCGGGCGGGTCAAGCCGGCGGTGCTGATCGCCGCCGGGGCGGAGGGCGCCGAGGCCGCCCGGCGCCTCCTCGCGGCGAGCGGCGGGCAGCTCGGGCCGGCGCTCGCGGCGCTGGCGGGCAGGTGACGCGGGGCGCGCGCTCCCGGCGCGTTCCCTGCGCTCCGGCTCTTGGCATCGCCGGATATCCCGACTAATTTGCCCGGATATGGACCGCGGCGACGCGGGCCTGCAAGCCATGCGCAATCGGCGCTCCGCCAGCTGATCGGAAAGAAGCCGGGACGGCGCCGGGGCTGCGCGGGACGCGGCCGGAGGGAAGCATGGGGCGGGTAGCGAGGGCCGCGGTCGCGGTCGCACTGGTCTTCACGGTGGCGGCCGGCGCTACCGCGGCGCAGGATGCGCCGGCGGTGCCCGAGGCCCTGCCGGCGATGCCCGCAGCCGAATCGGCTCCGGCGCAGGCGGCTGAGGCTCCCGCCACGGCGCCGGGCGCGCGCGCGCCGGCCGCTGACGAGCGCGCGGGCGGGTCGGCGGTGCTGCTCGCGCCGGACGGCGCGCTCGACGCGCCCGGGACGGGGGCGCTGCCGCGCGACCTTTCGCCCTGGGGCATGTACATGGCGGCCGACGTCGTCGTGAAGGGCGTGATGATCGGCCTCGCCCTCGCCTCGCTGGCGACCTGGACGGTCTGCCTCGCCAAGAGCCTCGAGCTCCTCGCCGCCGGCAGCCGGCTGAACCGCGGCCTGCGGGTGATCCTCGGCGCGCGCGACCTCGCGGCCGCCGACCGGGCGCTCGCCGGGCAGGGCGGCCCGGCGGCGGCGATGGTGCGCGTCGCGCGGCACGAGGCGAGCGTCACCGCGCCCGACGCCCGCCAGGGCCTGCTGCCGCGGGTCGCCTCGCACCTGTCGCGCATCGAGGCCGGCGCCGGGCGGCGGCTCTCGATGGGCACCGGCATCCTCGCCACCATCGGGTCGACGGCGCCCTTCGTCGGGCTCTTCGGCACGGTCTGGGGGATCATGAACAGCTTCATCGGCATCTCCGAGACGCAGACGACCAACCTCGCCGTGGTCGCCCCCGGCATCGCCGAGGCGCTGCTCGCCACCGCTCTCGGCCTCGTCGCCGCCATCCCGGCGGTGGTGATCTACAACGTCTTCGCCCGCTGGATCGCCGGCTACCGCGCGCGGCTCGCCGATGCCGCGGCCGGCGTCGAGCGGCTGGTGAGCCGCGACCTCGACCACGACCGGCTGGCGCCCGCGCCGCTGGCCCGGGCGGCGGAGTAGCGCCATGGCCGGGAGCCTGCAGCCGCGCGGCGCCGACGACGACCTCGCCGAGGTGCACGAGATCAACGTGACGCCCTTCATCGACGTGATGCTGGTGCTGCTGATCATCTTCATGATCGCGGCCCCGCTCGCCACGGTCGACGTGCCGGTCGACCTGCCGGGCTCGACGGCGACCCCGCAGCCGCGGCCGGCCGATCCGATCTACCTGACGGTCAGGGACGACCTCTCGCTGGTGCTCGGCGAGAGCGCGGTGGCGCGCGAGGCGCTCGGGCCCGCGCTCGGCGCGGCGACGGCGGGGGACCAGGAGACGCGCATCTTCCTGCGTGCCGACGAGAGGGTCGCCTATGGCGACCTGATGGCGGTGATGAACCTGCTGCGCGCCGCCGGCTATCTCAAGGTGGCGCTCGTCGGGCTCGAGGCGGCCGATGCGCCGGCCGGCGCCGCGCCATGAGCGCCGCGGCCTTCCCGATCGCGCCCGGGGACCGGGCGGCCGGGCAGCGGGCGGCGCTCTGGACCGGGGCGGCGGCTTTCGCGCTCGCCGCGCACGCCGGGGCGGTCGCCTGGGCGCTGCGCCAGCCGCCGCCCTTCGCCGTCGACCCGGCGCCGGCGCCGGCGGTGATGATCGACCTCGAGCCGGCGGCGGTCGCCCCGCAGGCGCCGGTCGAGTCCCTCGCCACCGACAACCTGGACGCGCCGGAGATCGAAGAGAGCATGCCCGAGATCGCCCCGCTCGCGCCGCCGCCGGCGCCGCCCGCGGTGCCGGTCGAGCCGCTGCGCGCCGAGGTTCCGGATGCGCTGCCCGCGGCCGAGCCGCCGCCCGAGCTGCCGGTGCCGGTGACGCGCCCCGCGGCGCGGCCGCGCGACATCGCGCTCGCCGCGGCCGCGCCGGCGAAGCCGGTCGAGAAGGTCGAGCGCAGGGCGCCGGAGCCGGAGAAGGCCTCGCGGGCGCAGACCCGCGCCCGGACCACGGCGCCGACGGCGAAGGTCGCCGCCGCGCCGGCCAAGGCGGCGGGGGCGAGCGCCTCGCTGTCGCCGGCCAGGTGGGAGGCGCGGCTGATGGCCCATCTCGAGCGGCGCAAGAAGTACCCGGCCGGCGCCCGCAAGCGGCGCGAGGAGGGCACGGTGCTGGTGCGCTTCGCCATCGACGGCGGCGGCAACGTGCTCTCGGCCGGGCTGGTGCGCTCCTCGGGCTTCGCCGAGCTCGACCAGGCGGTGCTGGCGCTGGTGCGCGGCGCCTCGCCGGTCCCCGCCCCGCCGCCCGGCGCGCCGCACGAGATCACCG
The DNA here is from genome assembly GCF_937858865.1 of uncultured Amaricoccus sp. GTDB lineage: Bacteria > Pseudomonadota > Alphaproteobacteria > Rhodobacterales > Rhodobacteraceae > Amaricoccus. The sequence continues at coordinate 6,052 of NZ_CALLYO010000069.1, forward strand.
CGCCGGTGCGCTTCTCGATCCGCTGATGCGAAACACCCCCTGAGAACAAGCCAAGAGGAGATTTCCCGCATGTTTCTCGCCATGAACCGCTTCCGGGTGCTGCCCGGGTCCGAGGCCGCCTTCGAGGAGGCCTGGCGCGCGCGCGACGGCCGGCTCGGCGAGATGCCGGGCTTCGTCGAGTTCCACCTGCTGCGCGGCCCGAGCAGCGACGGCCACACGCTCTACGCCTCGCACACCATCTGGCGCGACGAGGCGGCCTTCCAGGCCTGGACGACCTCGGAGCAGTTCCGCTCGGTGCACCGCAGCGCCGGGGAGCGGAAGGTGCTCTACGACGGGCATCCCGAGCTCGAGACCTTCACCGACGTCGAGGGGGTCTGAGCCTTGGCCGAAGCGATTGCCG
>NZ_CALLYO010000070.1 GCF_937858865.1 uncultured Amaricoccus sp.
CCGAGCTGAAGTCGAAGCCCTTCGCGCCGCACCCGCTCTTCGCCGACTTCATCCGGGCGGCCAAGGAGCAGTCGCGGCTGGTGTGAGCGGCATTTCGCGCGCGAAACTATAGGCAAGCCATTGAAACATATGGTTGTTGCGTTGCACAATTTACCGATCGTCAACGAATGCCGGCGGCGGGCGGGCGGCATCAACACCCGATGATCCGGGATGGTGCGGGCGGGCGGCGGCGCTATAGTCGCGCCATGCTTCAGGATCTTCTCCGCCGGCTGGCCGGCCCCCCTGCCCGCGATCCGCTCGGCGCCGACGATGCGCGCACCGCCATGGCGGCGCTGATGGTGCGGCTCGCGCGGAGCGACGACGGCTATTCCGAGGCCGAGCAGCGGCGCATCGACGCGATGCTGATGGAGCGCTACCGGGTCGATGCGGCCGGCGCGGCGCGGATCAGGGCGGAGGCGGAGATCGCCGAGGCCGGGGCGCAGGACACGGTGCGTTTCACCCGCCTCATCAAGGCCGCCGTGCCCTACGAGGAGCGCACCGGCGTGGTCGAGGCGCTCTGGCGGGTGGCGGCCGCGGACGGGATCAACGCGGACGAGCATGGGCTGATGCGGCTGGTGGCGAACCTTCTCGGCGTCTCCGACGTCGACAGCGGGCTGGCGCGGCAGCGCGCGCTCGGCGACGGGGCTGGCGCCGGGGCGAGCGACGGGGCTACCGCCGGGGGCTCCGGCGCGCGGCGCGGCGGGCCATGGGGGCGATGATCGCCCGTGCGATCCGGCCGGAGCGGCCCTCGGGCGCGACCCAGCGGGCGAGCTGCGGGCCGACGATCCGGTAGGTGCGGATGAAGGCGCGCCCGGCGGCGTGCCTGACGAGGACCTCGTCGCGGAAGCGGCGGAGGGCGGCGACGTCGGGGTGCGACCAGTCGCCGTAGGCGGCGGTCGCGACGAAGCATCCGCCGCCCGAGCTGCTCGTATCGTCGCGCTCGTCCTCGTCCGGCTCGTCGGGCCTGGGCTCTTCCTCGTCGCCGGGCGCCGGCGGCGGGTCCCCGACCGGCTCGCCGTCCTGGTAGGGCTGGAGGACCGTCTGGCCGTCCACCTCCTCCTGGACCAGCACCTCGCCGCTCGTGTCGGCGAAGTTCTGCGTGAGATAGACGACCTCCTGCTCGATCCCGGCGGTGGTGATGGTGCCGACCGACACGCCGACGCCGACATAGGAGACGTCCGGGTCGAGGATGTTGCCGCGATGGCCGTCGCTCTCCATCAGCCCTTCGTGCAGGAAGTCCATCTCGCCGGTGTCGAGCCCGCCGCTGATGCTGGTGAAGGCGATGTTCTCGCTCGTGCGCCACGGCGCGACCAGCGGAAAGTCGGCCTCGCCGATGCGGTCGGTGGCGTGCGAGCCGCCCTCGCCGCTGTGCGAGAAGGTGCCCGTGTCGGCCATCCAGTCGGAATGCGCCTGCGCCGAGGCATTGAGGTGCGTCTCGATGCGCAGCGCCGGCAGCCCGGCCTCGGCGCGTTCGGCGTTGATCGAGGCGACGACGTGCTTCTCGAGCGCGGTGGCGATCTCGGTGGTCATCGGCGGGTCCGATCTGTCGATGGCCGGGAGCGGCGGGAGGGTGGCGGGAGGCCCGCGTCAGCGGGGCGGCAGGCCCGGCGCACGGATCAGAAGTCGAGGCTGATGCTGCGGGTGACGCCGAGGCGGATCTCGTACTGGTCGGCCGAGCCGTTCTCGGTGACCGGCGAGTCGGCCGCGTCGTTGACGAGCCGGTTCCAGCTCGCCGCGCCCTCGACGCCCCAGCGCTCGTTGAAGCGGTAGCGGGCGCCGAGCTCCATGCCGGCGCCGAGCAGGCCACCCTTGGCGTCGAAGGCCGGAAGATCGGAGGCGACCGATTCCTGCTCGCTGACACCGAAGTAGGTGCGGGCGAAATTGTCGGTGCCGAAGGAGAGGCGCGGGCCGAGGGTGAGGGTCAGGCCGTCCATCGGATAGGCGATGCTGTCGGCGCCGACCTCGCCCACCCAGGCGTTGTGGCCGATGACGCCGTAGCGCACGTCGGTGAAGGCGCGCCAGTTGCGCTGCTCGTAGCCGACGCCGAGGCCGAGCTCGAAGGACCAGTCGACGTTGTCGAGCCCGCTGATCTCGTCGTGCTCGTCGGGGTCGCGCTCGCCGAGGTAGCGCGCCGAGCCGCGGATGCCCCAGCCTTCGCGGAAGCCGACGGTGCGGCCGGAGCCGAACTCGAAGCCGCCGGGCAGGCGGATGTAGTCGAGCCGCGCGGCGACGTCGGGGCCGACCTCGTAGTCGTCCGACCCGAGGTAGGCGGGGCTGACCTGCACGCCGGCGCGGAGCGTCAGCACCAGGTCGGGGTTGGCCGCGTCGAGGATGCCGGCTGCGGTGCGCAGCGCGGGCCGCGCCGCCGTGGGCGGGGCGTCGGGCGGCAGCGGCGCCGGCGAAGGGCCCGACTGCGCCGCGGCGGGACCGGCCGCCAGCGCCCAGGCCGCCACAGCCGCCGGGAGGGCGATTGCGCGAACGAGGGCCAGGGAGGCGTTCATCCAGCGGCTCCGGCGAGAATCATCGGGTGTGACTGCTACTCTTCCCCGATAGCGTTAACCGAGTCTAACCCCAAAGCTTTGAAACGCAACCGTGCGAGGCACAATTCCTTGCCCCTGTGCGCATCCTGCACCGCAATAGGGCGGGATCAGGCGGCGCGGCCGGCCAGTGCGTCGGCGAGGAGGCTGCGGACCGGCGCGAGGTCGACGTCGCGGGCGACGAAGGCGGCGCCGATGTCGCGCGCCAGCACGAAGGCGATGCGCCCGTCGCGGACCTTCTTGTCCTGCGCCATGAGATCGAGAAGCCCCTCGGGACCGGGGAGCGGGCCGGGGATGTCGGCGAGGCCGCGCCTCATGCCCATGGCGGCGAGATGCGCCGCCACCCGGCTCGGCGCCTCCTGCGGGCAGAGGCCGAGGCGGGCGGAGAGGTCGAAGGCGAGCTGGCAGCCGATCGCCACCGCCTCGCCGTGCAGCAGTCGGTCGGAGAAGCCGGTCGCCGCCTCGAGCGCATGGCCGAAGGTGTGGCCGAGGTTGAGGAGCGCACGGTCGCCCTCCTCGGTCTCGTCGCGGGCGACGATCTCGGCCTTCATCTCGCAGGAGCGGCGCACGGCGTCGGCCCGCGCGGCGGCGTCGCCGTCGCGGAGCGCGGGGCCGTTCGCCTCGAGCCAGCGGAAGAAGCCGGCGTCGCCGAGCAGGCCGTACTTCGCCACCTCGCCGTAGCCGGCGAGGAAGTCGCGCGGCGGCAGCGTGTCGAGGAGCGCGGTGTCGGCAAGGACGAGGCGCGGCTGGTGGAAGGCGCCGATCAGGTTCTTGCCGAGCGGCGAGTTGATCCCGGTCTTGCCGCCGACCGAGCTGTCGACCTGGGCGAGCAGCGTGGTCGGGATCTGCACGAAGCCGACGCCGCGGCGGACGACGGCGGCGGCGAAGCCGGCGAGGTCGCCGATCACCCCGCCGCCGAAGGCGACGACGAGGTCGTCACGGCCGACCTTCGCGGCGATCAGCCATTCGACCGCCCGCTCGAGCTCGCGCCAGCCCTTGGTCGCCTCGCCGGGGGGGAGCTCGAGGAAGCTCGCGGCGATGCCGGCCGCGGCGAGGCCCGCCTCGAGCGCGGGCCGGTGCAGCGCGGCGACGCGGGTCTCGGTCAGCACCGCGACGCGCGGGCGGCGGAGCAGCGGCGCGATCTCGACGCCGGCGGCGGCGAGGAGGCCGCGGCCGATGCGGATCTCGTAGGCGCGGGCGCCGAGGGGGACGGTGACGGTCTGGCGCGGCGGGGTCATGGCTCGGGCTCCAGCGTCGGGGGGCGGGCGGGGTGCGCCTCGTCGTGGGCGCGGACGGCGGCGATGAT
>NZ_CALLYO010000071.1 GCF_937858865.1 uncultured Amaricoccus sp.
GCTCGGCCTCGTCCAGCCAAGCGGGGAACCACATATCCCGCGGTCCCAGCTTTAGAGCTTTCTTCCGTTCCTCTACCTTCGCAACCCCAAGATAGATACATCTCAAGAATCCAACGGCGTTAGGTAGCGGATGTATGGCGTGATAAAGCTGCGTGGCCTCGAAATATTGGAAATGAACGTAGCGAAGCGGCACGATGACAGACCGTATAGCAGCGACGATTCTTTCCCGCGTCGAATAGTCCACCGCGTAGCTTCCGGTTACGGCCTCGAGATCGGCGTGCGCAATCATCTTGTTGCGAAGGTCCCGCGCGAAGGACGTGCTGGCCCTCACGGCATCAATCATGGGTAGCATCGCGGCGCGATGCTCGGGCGCGGTGACAAACTCGGGAAGCCCCGAAACCGTGACGTTCCGCCGACCTTTCGAGACGTATGGGTCAGAAACCTGGCAAATTCCAAGGACTATGCGCTCGTGGAGCGAATCCTGGATGGTTCGAGTAACATACCCGGATGCCTGATTGAGAAGGTCGACCCGCTCCTTATTTGTTCCAAACAGGGAGCGATACACGTCCCACAGTGAGACCAAACCGATAACGCTCTGATCTAAATGGAAGAAGTAGTCTCCAAACTCGCTTCCAAGCCGGTCGATAAACCTTTGTCGAGTGTCCTCCGCCGTCGTGATGCTCATGTCGTCTCACGTTAGGTGATGCGTATCGCCGCTGCACCTCCGCTCAGCGCCCGGCGAGTGTGCGGCGTCACTCCAACCGCTCCGCGATCCACATCTTGATCAGCGCCTGGCGGGTGATGCCGAGGTGGGCGGCGCGGGCGTCGAGGCCTTCGACCATCCAGGCGGGGAAGTCGACGTTGACGCGGCGGGCGGCGAGGCCGGGGCGGGTGGCGCGGTCGAGGTCGAGGTGGGGGGTGATGTCCCCGCCGGCGTCGAAGGCGTGGTCGAACTCCTCAGTGGAAACCTTCTTCATAGAGGGCCACCTCCTCCTTGCGGGCCCGGCGGGCGGAGATCAGTCGCAGACGGTCGTCGCGCCGGGTGAAGATGACCGTCCAGTGCCGGAGGCCGATCCTGCCGATGAGCGCCCACCGTACCTCGCCGAGCGTGCGGGCCGGGATTTCGAGGCGGCGCGTGTCGGCCCAGACGGCCTGAACCTCCTCGAAATCGATCCCGTGCTTCTCGAGGTTGGCGGCGCTCTTGGCCGGATCGAACTCGAACATCGGCAATATGGTATGCAGGCTGGGTCTGCGCAATGCCTTTTCTATACCGTTATCGCGCAAACTTCTTGTACTTGATCCGCTTCGGCTCCACCGCGTCCGGTCCCAGCCGCTGGATCTTGTCCGCCTCGTAGTCCTCGAAGTTGCCCTCGAACCATTCGACGTGGGCGTCGCCCTCGAAGGCGAGCATGTGGGTGCAGATGCGGTCGAGGAAGAAGCGGTCGTGGGAGATCACCACGGCGCAGCCGGCGAAGTCGACGAGGGCGTCCTCGAGGGCGCGGAGGGTCTCGACGTCGAGGTCGTTGGTGGGCTCGTCGAGGAGGAGGACGTTGCCGCCGGCGCGCAGCAGCTTGGCGAGGTGGACGCGGTTGCGCTCGCCGCCGGAGAGGAGGCCGACCTTCTTCTGCTGGTCGCTGCCCTTGAAGTTGAAGGCGGAGGCGTAGGCGCGGGAGTTCATCTCGGCGTCGCCGAGCTTCACCATGTCGAGGCCGTCGGATATTTCCTCCCAGACGGTCTTCTGCGGGTCGAGGCTGTCGCGGGACTGGTCGACGTAGGAGAGCTGGACGGACTCGCCGTACTCGATGGTGCCGGAGTCGGGTTGTTCCTGGCCGGTGAGCATGCGGAAGAGGGTGGTCTTGCCGGCGCCGTTCGGGCCGATGACGCCGACGATGCCGCCGGGGGGGAGCTTGAAGCTGAGGTCGGCGATCAGCTCGCGGTCGCCGTAGTGTTTCTCGAGGTTCTCGACGGAGATCACGTTCTGGCCGAGGCGGGGGCCGTTCGGGATGACGATCTGGGCGCTGGTGATCTTCTCGCGCTCGGATTTCGAGGCGAGGTCGTTGTAGGCGTTGATGCGGGCCTTCTGCTTGGCCTGGCGGGCCTTGGCGCCCTGGCGGATCCATTCGAGCTCGCGGGTGAGGGTCTTCTGGCGGGCCTTGTCCTCGCGGGCTTCCTGTTCGAGGCGCCTGGCCTTCTGCTCGAGCCAGGAGGAGTAGTTGCCCTCGTAGGGGATGCCGCGGCCGCGGTCGAGCTCGAGGATCCAGCCGGTGATGTCGTCGAGGAAGTAGCGGTCGTGGGTGACGATGAGGATGGTGTGGGGGTAGTCGATTAGGTGCTTCTGCAGCCAGGCGATGGTCTCGGCGTCGAGGTGGTTGGTGGGCTCGTCGAGCAGCAGCATCTCGGGCTGCTCGAGGAGGAGGCGGCAGAGGGCGACGCGGCGCTTCTCGCCGCCGGAGAGGGTGTCGACGG
>NZ_CALLYO010000072.1 GCF_937858865.1 uncultured Amaricoccus sp.
CGGGCGGCGATGGCGCTGCGCGCGATGCGCGCCGGCAAGGACGTGATGGTCGACAAGCCGGGCTGCACGACGGAGGCGCAGCTCGCCGAGATCCGCCGGGTGCAGGCGGAGACCGGGCGGATCTGGTCGGTCTGCTATTCCGAGCATTTCCTGCAGAAGGCGACGGTCGCCGCCTCGCGCCTGGTGGCGGAGGGGGCGATCGGGCGGGTGGTGAACACGGTCGGGCTCGGTCCGCACCGGATCGGGCTCAATCCGCGGCCCGACTGGTTCTGGGACAGCGAGCGGGGCGGCCATATCCTCGTCGACATCGCCTCGCACCAGTTCGAGCAGTTCCTGCACTTCACCGGCTCGACGGCGGCGCGCATCCTGCAGAGCGTGGAGACGAATTTCGCCAGCCCGGAGCGGAAGGGGTGGAACGACTACGGCCATGCGGTCGTCGCCTCGGACCGGGCGACGGGCTTCATCCGGGTCGACTGGCTGACGGCGGACGGCTCCCCGGCCTGGGGGGACGGACGGCTCTTCCTGATGGGGACCGCCGGCAACATCGAGCTGCGCAAGTACATGGACACCGAGGGGCGCCCGGGCGGCGACCATCTGTTCCTGACCGACCAGAAGGGGACGCGCTACGTGGATTGCTCGGAGACCGTGCTCGACTATGGGGCGAAGCTGCGCGACGACGTGCTGAACCGCACCGAGACGGCGATGGCGCAGGCGCACTGCTTCCTCGCCATGGAGCTCGCCCTCGAAGCGCACCGGGTCGCGGTGCCGATCGGCGGAGCGCGGCCATGAAGCTCAGGGTCGGGGTCGTCGGGTCGGGGATCGGCGCGTCGCACATCGAGGCCTTCCAGGCGCTGCCGGAGATGTACGAGGTCGCCGCGCTCTGCGACATCGACGCCGGCCGCGGCAAGGCCGTGGCCGAGCGGTTCGGGGTTCCGGTGGTCGTCGGCAGCCTCGAGGCCCTGCTCGAGCGGGACCTCGATCTCGTCGACATCTGCACCCCGTCGGGGCTGCACCATGCGCAGGCGATCGCGGTGCTCGAGTCGGGCCGGCACGTCGTCATCGAGAAGCCGGTCGGCAAGAGCCTCGCCGAGATGGACGCCGTGGCGGCGGCGGAGGCGGCCTCCCGCGGGCGCGCCTGCCCGATCTTCCAGTACCGCTTCGGGCACGGGCTGCAGAAGCTCGCGCACCTCAGGCGCAAGGGCTATGCCGGGCGGGCCTCGGTGGCGACGGCCGAGACGCACTGGCTGCGCGGGCCGGCCTACTACGCCCAGGCGTCCTGGCGCGGGACGTTCCGGGGGGAGCTCGGCGGCTGCCTGACGACGCATGCGATCCACATCCACGACATCCTCTGCGAGGTGCTCGGCCCCATCGCCTCGGTGCACGCGCGGACCTCGCGGCGGCTGAACCGCAACGAGACCGAGGACATGGCGGTCCTGTCGCTCGAGTTCGCCTCGGGCGCCTTCGCCACCTCCTCGGTGACGCTCGGCTCGCGGCAGGAGATGTCGCGGCTGCGGTTCGTCTTCGACGACCTCGTTGCCGAGAGCGGTCTCTCCCCCTACGGCCCGGGGCACGATCCCTGGACCTTCCCCGACGACGACCCGGCCGCGGCGGAGCGGATCGCGGAAGCCCTCGCCGACTTCTCGCCGCTGCCCGAGCGGTTCGCCGGGCAGTTCCACCGGCTGCACGCGGCGCTGACGACGGGCGGCCCGCTGCCGGTCACCCTCGACGACGCGCGGCGCGCGGTGGAGCTGCTGACGGCCGCCTACTATTCGGCGACGACCGGCGAGCCGGTCGCGCTGCCGCTCGCGGCCGATCATCCCTTCCACGGCGGCTGGATCGGGGCGATGTCCGGGCCGGCGGGACGCTGAAGCTCGGGGGCGCGGGCAACCGCTTCCCTTTCTTCGCACCCGACGAAAGGGTGATGCGGCACGCCTGAAGGGCTGGGTTCCCGGCCATCGGGGCGAGGCGTATCCTCGATATTTACCGCGCGCTAACCGACATCGAGGGAACTGTCCGCATGACCTCCTATTCTCCCCTCGGCGAAAGCGGGCCGCTGCTGCGGCAGGGCCTGGTCATTCCCGCCATCCTCTGCGGCGGCTCCGGATCGCGGCTCTGGCCGGTCTCGCGGAAGAACTTCGCCAAGCAGCACGTGCCGATCATCGGCGGCGCCTCGCCCTTCCAGCGCACCATCGGCCGGCTGAGCGACGAGATCTTCGGGGCGCCGATCGTGATCAGCGCGGAGGCCTCGCGCTTCCTCGTCGCCGAGGAGGCGAAACAGGCGGGGGTCGAGGTCGAGATCGCGCTGGAGCCCGAGGGGCGCGACACGCTGGCGGCGGTGACGCTGGCCGCCTGCCTCGCGGCGCGGCGCGATCCGGCGGCGATCGTGATGATCATGCCGTCCGACCATCTCATTCCCGACGCGGCCGCCTTCGCCGGTGCCGCCGCGGCGGCGGTGCGGCTGGCCGAGGAGGGGCGGATCGTCACGCTCGGGATCGCCCCGACCGGGCCGTCGACGGCCTACGGCTACATCGTCCCGGGCGAGGCGCTGGCCGCGGGCGGCAACGCGGTGGCGCGCTTCGTCGAGAAGCCGGAGGCCGGGCTGGCGGCGGAGCTGATCGCCGGGGGGTGCCTCTGGAACGCGGGGATCTTCTGCTTCCGGGCGGACGCCGGCCTGCGCGAGATCGGCGCGCTGGCGCCGAGGGCGCTCGAGGCGGTGCGGATGGCGCTCGCCGAGGCGACCGACGATGTCGGGATGCTGAGGCTCGGCCGGGCCTTCGCGGCGGCGCCGAGGATCAGCTTCGACCGGGCGGTGATGGAGCATACGACGCGGGCGGCGGTGCTGCCGGCGGGCTTCGCCTGGTCCGACATCGGCGACTGGAAGGCGGTCTGGGAGCACAGCCCGCGCGACGACGCGGGGGTCGCGCGGGAGGGGAAGGTGCATGCGCGCGAGGTGACCAACAGCTACCTGCGGTCGGACGGGCGGCTGCTCTGCGTGCTCGGGGTCGACGGGCTCGCGGTGGTCGACACGCCGGACGCGGTGCTGGTGGCGCCGATCGGGCGGGCGCAGGAGGTGCGCGCCGTCGTCGCCGACCTGGAGGCGCAGGGGGCGGAGGAGGCCTCGACGCCGGCGCGGGTGCATCGGCCGTGGGGCTGGTACCAGACGATGGACCTCGGCGAGCGGTTCCGGGTGAAGCGGCTGGTGGTGGCGCCGGGCAAGAAGCTGTCCTTGCAGAAGCATCACCATCGGGCGGAGCACTGGGTGGTGGTGCGCGGGACGGCGGAGGTGACCCGCGACAGCGAGGTGCTGCTGGTGCACGAGAACGAGTCGATCTACCTGCCCTCGGGCTGCGCGCATCGGCTGGCCAATCCGGGGAAGATCCCGGTCGAGATCGTCGAGGTGCAGACCGGGACCTATCTCGGCGAGGACGATATCGTCCGCATCGAGGACGATTTCGGCCGCCGGTGACGCCGCGTGGCGCTGAGGTTCGGCACGAGCGGGTTGCGCGGGCTGGTCGCGGAGATGGGCGATGCGGTCTGCGAGGCGCATGTGCGCGCCTTTCTCGCGCATCTGCGCGGCACTGGCGCGGAGCCGCGCGAGGTGCTGGTCGGGCGCGACCTCCGGCCGAGCTCGCCGCGGATCGCGGCGGCCTGCCGGCGGGCGATCCGGGCGGAGGGCCTGGTCGCGGTGGGGTGCGGCGTGGTGCCGACGCCGGCGCTGGCGCTCGAGGCCGGGCGGCGCCGGGCGGCGGCGGTGATGGTGACCGGGAGCCACATTCCCTTCGACCGCAACGGGCTGAAGTTCTACCGGCCGGGCGGCGAGGAGATCAGCAAGGAGGACGAGGCAGGCATCCTCGTGGCGCTGGGGCGCGAGGGCCGCGGGCGGTCGGCCAGGGTCCGGGTCGATGCCGGGGTGGGCCGGCGCTATGTGGCGCGGTCGGTGGCCTTCTTCGGGGCGGGGTGCCTCGGGGGGATGCGGGTCGGGCTCTACGAGCACAGCGCCGCCGGGCGGGCGCACATGCGGGCGGCGCTGGCCGGGCTCGGGGCGGAGGTGGTGCCGCTCGGGCGGAGCGACAGCTTCGTGCCGATCGACACCGAGGCGATCCCGCCCGACCAGGCGGCGCGCATCCGGGATTGGGTGGCCGAACATGGGCTCGCGGCGCTGGTGTCGACCGACGGCGACGGCGACCGGCCGCTGGTCGCCGACGAGACCGGGCGGGTGCTGCGCGGCGATGCGCTCGGGGCGCTGGCGGCCAGGCTGCTCGGGGCCGATGCGGTGGCCGCGCCGCTCAACGCGAGCACGGCGCTGGAGGCGTCCGGCTGGTTCGCGCGGGTCCTCCGCACCCGGATCGGCTCGCCGCACGTGATCGAGGGGATGGCGCGGCTGAAGCGGGAGGGGGCGCGGCTGGTCTCAGGCTATGAGGCCAACGGCGGCTTCCTGCTCGGCGGGACGGCGGTGTCGCCGGAGGGCCGCCGCCTCGCGCCGCTGCCGACGCGCGACGCGATGGTGCCGGCGCTGGCGCTCCTCGCCGCCGCGGCGCGCGAGGGGCGGACGCTCTCCGCGCTGGCGGGCGACCTGCCGGAGCGGGCGACCGACAGCGGGCGGCTGCAGGAGGTGGACGTGGCGGCGGCGGGGCGCCTGCTCGACGGGCTCGCCGGTTCGCGGGCGGCGGCGACGGCGCTGCTGTCGGGCCTCGCCGAAGGCGAGCTCACCGCAGTCGACACGCTCGACGGGGTACGGATGCGGCTCGCCTCGGGCGAGATCGTGCACCTGCGCCTGTCCGGCAACGCGCCCGAGCTCCGCTGCTACGGCGAGGCGGCGACCGGCGAGCGGGCGGCGGAGCTGGTCTCCGGCACAATCGCCCGGGTCGCGCGGATGCTCGTCTAGGTCGTGAACCCATAAATGGGATTCCCGTTTGGGGTGTTCTGTGATTCAAGC
>NZ_CALLYO010000073.1 GCF_937858865.1 uncultured Amaricoccus sp.
TAGACGGTGCGCGGCACCTGCGGGGGCTCGCCGCGCGGCTGCCGCGGGTCGAGATGCGGCTTCGCGTCGAAGAACCAGGCGTCATCGAGGCGGAAGCGCGCGGAGTCCTGGCCGAGGATATCGCGCACCCGTTCGGGGTACATGTCGACCATGACCCCCCAGGCCGCCTCGGCGCCGGCGGCGGCGAGCTCGGCGAAGAGGGCGGGGAGGCTCGGCACCGCGAGGAACTCGTCCGGGTCGACCACCACCGCCCACTGGCCGGTGCAGAACTGGTCGAGCATCTGGTCGCGCCAGAGGCGGACCGCCCGGGTCTCGCGGATCCGGGCGAGCGTCTCCGGCGGATAGGAGACCTGCGCGAAGTAGCGGATGCCGCTGCCGATCACCATCACGTCGGGCTGACCGGCGAGGAACTCGCGGGTCCCGTCGGTCGAACGGTCGTCGAGGATGATGAAGCGGTCGGCCCCGAGGCGGCGGTAGTGCGCGAGGAAGGCCTCGAGGATGAACATCTCGTCGTGCACGATCGTGCAGACCGTCGCGGCATAGCTCCCGAGCATCGGGTTCGCGCGGATCTCGAGCGGCGCCTGCCCCTCCGCGGGCAAGGGGGAAACGAGGCGGTCCATCGCCCCGTCAGGCACCGGCGAGCGCCCGGAACTGGCGATTGCTCGCGATCAGCTCGTCGTAGCTGCCTTCCGCGACCACCCGGCCCCCCTCGAGCATGAAGATCGTGTCGCACTCGCGCACGGTCGAGAGCCGGTGCGCGATCATCACCACGGTCTTGGCCCGGCCGAGGTTGTGCACCGCGTCCATCACCGCCCGTTCGGTCAGGTTGTCGAGCGCGCTCGTCGCCTCGTCGAGGATCAGCACGTCGGGGTCGTGGTAGAGCGCGCGGGCGATGCCGATCCTCTGCCGCTGCCCGCCCGAGAGCCTGACCCCGCGCTCGCCGACCTTGGTGGCGTAGCCGTCGGAGAGCTCGCGCATGACGAAGCTATCGAGCTCGGCGATCTTCGCCGCCCGCTCCACCGCCGCCTGGTCGATGTCCTCGGCCGCGCGGCCGAAGGCGATGTTCGCCGCCACCGTGTCGTCGGCGAGGAAGATCTGCTGCGGCACGTAGCCGATCG
>NZ_CALLYO010000074.1 GCF_937858865.1 uncultured Amaricoccus sp.
TGGACAGGGAAGTCATATCAACCGGTTGGCGTGTGTTTCTCCCGTTTGATCTCCCGCGCGGACCTCGAACCCGGCGCGCACGGCGGCCTCGGCGGCCTGGGCGAGCGCCTTGCGGCCGGCGAAGCCGGCGACCTCGAGCGGCGGGTGAAAGGTCAGCTCGACGGTGCCGCGGGTCGAGCGGGCCATCACGTCGCGCAGGTGGCTCGCAAAGTCCATCTCCCCCCACCAGCCGTAGAAGGCGGCCGGCAGCCCCGGCCGCGGCCGGTAGGCGATCGTCACCGGCTGGAGCGCGACCCGCTCGTGCAGCCCGGGAGCGAGGAAGACCCCGAAGAGCGCCGACTTGAACGGCAGCACCCGCTGCCCGTCGCTGCTCGTCCCCTCCGGGAAGATCGCCATCCGGTCGCCGCGGGCGAGCCGGACGAGGAGCTCCGCCTCCTGCCGCTTGGCCTCCGCCGGCCGGCGGTCGATGAACATGGTCCCGATCGCCCGCCCGATCTGCCCGACCCCCGGCCAGCTCCTCACCTCGGCCTTGGAGACGAGGAACGGCGCCGCCGCCCGCTGCAGCGCCACGATGTCGATCCAGCTCGAATGGTTGGCGACGAAGGCCCCGCCCCGCCGCATCGGCTCGCCCCGCTCGACATAGGCGAGCCCCAGCGCCGGCAGCGCCTGCGCCGCCCAGATCCGCACCACCGCCGGCCCCATCGCGCTGACCGGCCGCCCCGCAATCCGCTCGGCGACGAGATCGACCTCCCGCAGCAGCAGGAAGACCGCGAAGAGCACCACCAGCGCCACCGCCGACCACACCCCCCGCACGACGAGCCGCACCCGCTCGCCCGGGGTCAGCGGCGGCAGCTCCGGCGGCTCGGCCCCGTTCCACCCCGCCCTCACGCCTGCCGTCCCCGGCCGCGCCGGTAGAACTGCAGGTACCGCTCGGTCATCCGCCCGGTGTCCATCACCACGCAGACGTCGATGGTGTTGAAGTCCCGGTCCACATAGGCCCCGTCCCCCACGAACCCCCCGAGCCGCAGATAGGCCTTGATCAGCGGCGGAATCGCCTGCAGCGCCCGCGCCCCGTCCACCGCCTCCCGCGGCATCAGGTTCATGTCGAGATAATGCTCCGCCCGCGCCCTGACCCGCAGGTCGGCCGGCGCGAGATGCTCGTGGTGCAGATAGGAGAGCGCCTCGGCCAGCGGCGCCGGGTCGGTCCCGTGGAAGCTCGCCACCCCGAACATCAGCTCGATCTCCCGCTCGATCACGTAGCTCGCGAGCCCGTTCCAGAGCAGATGCATCGCCGGCCCCCCGCGATGCTCGCGCGCCACGCAGGACCGCCCGAGCTCGACGCAGGGCCGCCCCGAGCGCGCGATCGGCGCGAGGTCGTACTCCCCCGCGCCGTAGAACCCCGGCCCCGCCGCCGCCACCTCGCCCCGCATCAGCCGGTAGACGCCCACCACCCGGTCGAGCGGATCGGCGATCGCCGGGTCGAGGCTGAGCAGGATGAGATGGTCGAACCAGGGATCGAAATCGTCCCACTCCCGCCGCGCCGCCGCCTCCTCGGGCGAGGCGCGCGCGCCCATCTCCTCGACGAACACCCGGTAGCGCAGCCGCTGCGCCCCGGCATACTCCGCCTCGGTCTCGGCGAGCTTCACCCGATAGCGGCTGAGGTCGATCTGCATCCCGGGTCCCGGCTGCGGCTTGGCGCGACTGCTTACCGGCTCGGGCGGGGATAGGCAAACATCCGCACACGTTCACCTTCCTTTAACGGAGATGTGCGAACGGTTAATCTGCCTCACCCATCGGGGGGCGCGCCCTCGACCGGCGCGAGATGGATCCGGGAGCCGTCGATGACCACCTTGCCGGCATGTTCGAAGTTCACCGTGACCCTGCCGTTGATCACCGACTGCACCTGCCCGAGCCCCCAGTCGGGCCGGTCCGGGTGCCGGACCAGCATGCCGGGCTCGAGGAACACCTCTTCCATGCCATCCTCCCGGGAGCCGCGGCCATGAGCGCCCCCCGCGCCGACGCCGCGCTGGCCGAGCTCGTCAGCGCCCGGCTCTGCCACGACCTGATAAGCCCGATGGGCGCCATCGGCAACGGGCTCGAACTCGTCCAGCTCGCCGGCGGCCCGGCGGGCCCCGAGCTCGCGCTCGTCAACGAGAGCCTCGCCACCGCGCTCGCCAAGCTGCGCTTCTACCGCGTGGCCTTCGGGCCGGCCGATCCGCTCGCGCGCCAGTCGGTCGAGGAGGCGGCGCAGGTCACCGATGCCATGTTCCACGGCCGCTTCACCGTCTTCTGGACCGGCCAGGGGCGCGATCTCGCCCGGCCGCTGGTGCGCCTCGCCTACCTCTCGATCCTCTGCCTCGAGAAGAGCCTGCCGATGGGCGGGGCGGTGCGGGTCGCGGTCACGGACGACGCCGTCGCGCTCCGGGTCGACGGCCGCCGCACCCAGCCGCCGGCCGAGCTCTGGGCGCATGTGACCACCGGAACCCCGCTCGGCGAGCTCCGCTCGGACTCGGTGCAGTTCCCGCTCCTCCGCCTCGCGCTCCTCGCCGCCGGGCACCGCCTCGCGGCGCGCTTCGACGAGAGCTCGGCCGAGGTGGCGATCGCGCTCAGCCCGGAACTGGCCGAAGCCCGGCCCTGAAGCGGGCCATGTTGGCGCGGTAGCCGGCGGCCGACTTCCTCAGGCCCTCGATCTCGGCCGGGGTGAGATCGCGCGCCACCTTGCCCGGCCGGCCGACCACCAGCACGCCGTCGGGGATCTGCTTGCCCTCGGTGACGAGCGCCCCCGCGCCGATCAGCACGCCCTTGCCGATGACCGCGCCGTTGAGGACGGTCGCGCCCATGCCGACGAGGCTGCCCTCGCCGATGGTGCAGCCGTGCAGGATCGCCATGTGGCCGATGGTGCAGCCCGCCCCGATGGTCAGCGGAAAGCCGTGGTCGGTATGGCAGACGCAATTGTCCTGCACGTTCGAGCCCTCGCCCACCACGATCGGCTCGTTGTCGCCGCGCAGCACGGCGTTGAACCAGACCGAGGCGCCCTTGCGCAGCACGATCCGCCCCGAGAGACGCGCCCCCGGCGCCACCCAGCAGTCGCCGTCCTCCGGCAGCTCCGGGGACACGCCGTCCAGCGAATACAAGCTCATGTCAGCCGCTCCTCGAATTCTGCGTTAAGTCGCCGCACCAGGTCCATCAGCTCCGGCCGCCGGTCCCTGCGCAGCCGTTCGGCGGCGATGATGGCGCGGAGCTCCTCCTCGCACTGCTTCAGGTTGGCGTTGACCAGGACATAGTCGTACTCGGCCCAGTGGCTGATCTCGTCGCGCGACTTCTCCATCCGCCCGGCGACCACGTCCTCGGCGTCCTGCCCGCGGGCGCGCAGCCGCGCCTCGAGCTCGGCGATCGAGGGCGGCAGGATGAAGATCGAGACGACCGAGTCGCGCAGGGTGGAGTTGCGGATCTGCTGCCCGCCCTGCCAGTCGACGTCGAAGAGCACGTCCCGCCCGCCGGCGATCGCCGCCTCGACCGGGGCGCGCGGGGTGCCGTAGAGGTTGCCGAAGACCTCGGCCTCTTCGAGCATCTCGCCCGCCTCGACCATGGCGAGGAACTCGCGCCGGCTCTTGAAGTAGTAATGGTCGCCCTCGCGCTCGCCGGGACGCGGCGGGCGGGTGGTCGCCGAGACCGAGAAGCGCACCTCGGGGTCGAGCTCGAGCAGCCGCCGCGACAGCGTCGATTTCCCCGCGCCGGACGGAGAGGAGAGAATGATGAGCAGGCCCCGCCGGTTACTCGACATTCTGCACCTGCTCGCGCATCTGGTCGATGACGACCTTCAGCTCGAGGCCGACGGCGGTCAGCTCGCTCGCCTGCGCCTTGGAGCAGAGCGTGTTGGCCTCGCGGTTGAACTCCTGCATCAGGAAGTCGAGCTTGCGGCCCACCGGACCCTCTCCCGCAACGAGGGCGCGCGCGGCGGCAATATGCGCCTCCAGCCGGTCGAGCTCCTCGGTCACGTCGGCGCGCACGGCGAGGAGCGCGAGCTCCTGCGCCAGTCGCGCCTCGTCGACCGGCACCGGCAGCGTGGCGAGGAGCGTCTCGATGCGGCCGCGCAGCGCCTCGGCCGTGCGTCCCTCGCGCGCCCCGGCGGAGCTGCGCGCGGCCCGCGTCAGCGCCTCGATGCGGTCGATCTGGCCGGCGAGGATCGCGACGAGCGCCGTCCCCTCGGCCGCGCGCGCGGCGGCGAGGCCGGCGAAAAGCGGCTCGATCCCGGCCGCCATCGCCGCCAGCCGTTCGGCCTCCTCTCCCGGCGCCGCCGCGTCTGTCTCGAGCACGCCGCGCACCGCGAGGAGGTCGGCCGCGGTGATCGGTGCGAGCGCGAGGCCGCGGCCCGCCGCCACCTCGGAGGCGGTGAGCGCGGCCGCGACGGCGGCCTCGAGCGCCCCGGGGCTGAGTCGCGGCAGCGCGGCGGAGCCGCCGCGGGCACGGCGCAGCGTCACGGTGACCGAGCCGCGGGCGAGGACGCGCGCCGCCGCCGCGCGGATCGCGGCGTCGAGCGTCTCGCAGCCCTCGGGCAGCTTCACCCTGACGTCGAGGCCCCGGCCGTTGACGCTGCGCGCCTCCCAGGTCCAGGAGGCGCCGCCGCCCGATCCGGCGAGATCCGCGAAGCCGGTCATCGAGGTCAGTGCCATGGGACGCCACTCGCGCGACAGGCGAAATTTCGCCGGGGGTTTCGCCAAAATTGCTGCAAATTAAGACAATCTGTGCAAAGGGCGCGACACAGGTGCAGGGGTGGTATATCGTGTGAAGAATTCATTTACCCCACGGCCGGCATCGACGCGCGGGCCGAGGTAAGCAGGCAGGCTCCGGACGGTCAAGTTACCAGATGAACGACCTCATGCTTTCATCCCTCAAGACGTACTGGGATCGGCTCAGGGCCGGCCGGGTGGCCCCCTATCGCGCCGAGATCGACCCGCGCCAGTTCGAATCGGCGCTGGAGAACATGTTCATCATCGAGAAGCTCGCGCCCGACAACATGCGCGTCCGCCTCGCCGGGATGCGAATCTGCGAGATGATGGGCATGGAGGTGCGCGGCATGCAGCCCGGCTTCATGATCGAGGAGGCCGACCGGCAGCGCTTCGACCGCCTGCTCATGGTGGTGATGAACGAGCCGGCGGTGGTCGAGCTCCGGCTCGCGGCGCGCAACCGCGCCGGCACCTATCACGCCACCATGCTGATGATGCCGCTCCGCAGCGACTTCGGCGAGATCAACCGGGTCATCGGCTGCACCTCGGGCGAGAGCGACCTCTTCGCGCCGCCGCTCTCCTTCGCCATCGAGGACGTGGCGGTGACGCCGGTGGAGGCGACGCAGGACGCCGAGCCGCGCTCGCCGATGCCGGGCTTCGCCGAGGCGCAGGCGGCCTTCGCGCCGCCGCCGCCCGCGGCGCCGGGGCCGAAGCTCCGCTCGATCGACGGCAACCCGAACGCCCCGGCCCGCCCGCGCGACGGCGGCCGTCTCTCCCGCTTCCGCGTGATCGACGGCGACTGAATCGCCGTTAACGATGGTTTCCATCCGGTTGACGGCGAGAGGGATTATCTAGCGAAAACAACGGAGGTGCCTGGTGGGCACGCGTGCCCACCCCGTGCCCCGCGGAGGCCGCGGCCGGCGCGCCGGCCGCCCCCCGGCCAGATTCCGGTTCCCCGTCCGGGGGCTTTGCACTAAGCACTCCCGGGACAGCGACGAGACGGGGACGGAGGAGTTTCGATGTCGGTCATCATCGACGTTGTGGGGCGCGAGATCCTCGACAGCCGGGGCAATCCGACGGTCGAGGTCGACGTGCTGCTCGAGGATGGCGCCATGGGGCGGGCCGCGGTGCCCTCGGGGGCCTCGACCGGCGCGCACGAGGCGGTCGAGCTCCGCGACAGCGACCCCGGCCGCTACGGCGGCAAGGGGGTGCGCCGGGCGGTCGAGGCGGTGAACGGGCCGATCTGCGACGTGCTGAAGGGGGTCCCGGCCACCGGGCAGGTCGAGGTCGACCGGCTGCTCCTCGACCTCGACGGCACCGCCAACAAGGGCCGGCTCGGCGCCAACGCCATCCTCGGCGCCAGCCTCGCCGTGGCCAAGGCGGCGGCGCAGAGCCTCGGGACGCCGCTCTACCGCTACATCGGCGGCGTCTCCGCCCGCACCCTGCCGGTGCCGATGATGAACATCATCAACGGCGGGGCGCACGCCGACAATCCGATCGACTTCCAGGAGTTCATGGTGATGCCGGTCGGCGCGGAGTCGCTCTCCGAGGCGGTCCGCTGCGGGGCGGAGATCTTCCACGCGCTGAAGAAGGCGCTCTCCAGGGCCGGCCAGAACACCGGCGTCGGCGACGAGGGCGGCTTCGCCCCGGGCCTGCGCTCGGCCGAGGAGGCGCTCGACTTCATCATGAAGAGCGTCGAGGCGGCCGGCTACGCCCCGGGCCGGGACGTCCATCTCGCGCTCGACTGCGCCGCGACCGAGTATTTCGCCGCCGGCGTCTACGACATGAAGGGCGAGGGCCGGAAGCGGGACAGCGCCGAGAACGCCGACTATCTCGCCGGCCTGGTCGATGCCTATCCGATCATCTCGATCGAGGACGGCATGGCCGAGGACGACTGGGAGGGCTGGAAGCTCCTGACTGACCGGCTCGGCGACCGCTGCCAGCTGGTCGGCGACGATCTCTTCGTCACCAACACGGCGCGGCTGTCGGAGGGGATCGGGAAGGGGGTAGCGAACTCGATCCTGGTGAAGGTCAACCAGATCGGCTCGCTGACCGAGACCCTGGCCGCCGTCGAGATGGCGCACCGGGCCGGCTATACCGCGGTGATGTCGCACCGCTCCGGCGAGACCGAGGACGCGACGATCGCCGACCTGGCGGTGGCGACCGACTGCGGGCAGATCAAGACCGGCTCGCTCTCGCGCTCGGACCGGCTCGCCAAGTACAACCAGCTCATCCGCATCGAGGAGGACCTCGGCAGCACGGCGGTCTATGCCGGGCGGTCGATCCTGCGCCGCTGAGGCGGACCGGTGGCCGAGGCTCCGCGGCTCTACCTGCTCACGCCGCCGGTCTTCGGGCCGGAGCTGCCCGACCGGGTGGCGGCGCTGCTCGACGGCTTCGACATCGCCTGCCTGCGGCTGGCGCTGGCCACGGCCTCGGAGGAAGAGATCGCCCGGGCGGCCGATGCGCTGCGGCCGGTCGCCCATGCCCGCGACGTGCCGCTGGTCGTCGCCGACCACCACCGGCTGGTGCCGCGGCTGGGGCTCGACGGGGTGCATCTCGGCGACGGATCTCGGCAGGTCCGGGCGGTGCGCCAGGCGCTCGGCAAGGACGCGATCGTCGGCGCCCATGCCCGCGCCTCGCGGCACGAGGGGATGACGGCGGGCGAGCTCGGGGCGGACTATGTGAGCTTCGGGCCGGTGGGGGCGAGCGGGCTCGGGGACGGGACGGTCGCGCCGCCCGAGCTCTTCTCCTGGTGGTCGGAGATGATCGAGGTGCCGGTGGTGGCCGAGGGCGGCGTCACCCCCGCGCTCGCCGGGGAGCTGGCGGGGATCGTCGACTTCATCGCGGTCGGTCCCGAGATCTGGGCGGCGCCGGAGGGCGAGGGGGCCGCGCTGGCGGCGATCGCCGCGCGGCTCCGGGGCTGAGGCGCGGCGCTGGAGTCGATTTCGCGCGCGAAACTATAACTAACCCCATGATCTCAAAGGGATTCGTCGTGTTAAAACTTCGTTACCGCGCGGAGCCGGGGTCTGCGAGGCATTCGGCGAGGCCATCGGCCAGGCCGAAGATGAGCGCCGGGTAGAGGCCGGGTCCGGCCGGCAGCGCCGCGCCGAGCGGGTCGAGGGTGGCGGTGCGGACGTCGCTTCCCTCGACGATGGTGGCGAGGAGCTTCGGCTCGAACTGCGGCTCGGCGAAGGCGCAGACGAACCCCTCGGCCCGCACGCGGTCGCGCAGCGCGGCCACCCGCGCCGCGCCGGGCGAGACGCCATCGTGCAGCGCGACGCTGCCGGCCGCGGGCAGGTCGAAGCGGTGCTCGAAATACTGGTAGGCGTCGTGGAAGACGAGGTAGGGGCGGCCGCGCAGCGGGGCGAGCTCGGCCGAGATCGCGCGGACGAGATCGGCGGTCTCGGCGGCGAAGGCCTCGGCGTTGGCGGCGTAGGCCGGGGCGCCGGCCGGGTCGAGCGTGCCGAGCGCGGCCGCGATGGCGCGGGCGGCGGCGACGGCGTTCTCCGGGTCGAGCCAGAGGTGGCCGTCGCGCGGGCCGTGGTGCGCGTCGGCGGGGTCGTCCGCGTGCTCGTGCTCGTGCGCGAGGTCGTCCTCGTCGTGCGGATGGGCCTCGAAGCCGTCGCCGGCGCGCGCCGGCAGGACCACGACGCCGGGCGCCTCCTCGAGCGTCAGGACGGTCGCGTCGCGCGCCAGCGCGCCGATCGGGCCGGCGAGCCAGGGGGTGAGGTCGGGGCCGACCCAGACCACGAGATCCGCAGCCTCGAGCATCCTCGCCTCCGAGGGGCGGAGCGAATAGCCGTGCGGCGAGGCGCCGGGCGGCAGCAGGACGTCCGGCGCGCCGATGCCGGCCATCACCCGGGCGGCGATCGACTGCACCGGAGCGATGTCCGCCACCACCCGCGGGGCGGCCGTCGCCGGCGCGACTGCCAGGAGGAAGGCCAGGCCGAGCGCGGTCGGCAGGGTCGTGCGGATCATCGGGAGGCTCCCCAGGGGTTCGGGACGGAAATGTCGCTTGTGGGGGAGGGGCGGCGCGACTAGGATCGCCGCCACTCCCTGCGGGAATGTTACAAAGTAACAGATGTCAGCGTCAAGCGCCCCCGGACCCGAGGCTTTTCGCCCGCACGATCACCGCACCTGCCGCGGGCGGGCGCTGTCGGCGGCGCGCGCGCTCTGCGCCGAGCGGCGGCTGCGGCTGACGCCGGCGCGCGCCTTCGTGCTGGAGACGCTGCTCGGGTCGCACCGGGCGATGACGGCCTACGAGATCCTCGACGCCCTGTCGGCGGCGGGACTCGGCAACCAGCCGCCGGTGGTCTATCGCGCGCTCGACTTCCTCGTCGCCAACGGCTTCGCGCACCGGATCGAGCGGCTGGCGGCCTTCACCGCCTGCAGCCACGCCGGGACAGCGCACAACGCGGGCTTCCTTGTCTGCCGCTCGTGCCGGCGGGTGGCGGAGACGCCGCTGCCGCGGCCGGCGGCCGAGCTGGTCGAGGCGGCGGAGGTCGCCGGCTTCGTCATCGAGCGCACCGCAGTCGAGGCCGAGGGGGTCTGCGCCCGCTGCCGCGAGGCCGCGACGTGACGGTCCTGGTCGAGGCGCGGCAGGTCGGCATCTCCTTCGGCGGGCAGCGGGTGCTCGAGGGGGTCGATCTCGCGCTGCATGCCGGCGAGATCGTGACCGTCGTCGGGCCGAACGGCTCGGGCAAGAGCACGCTCCTGCGGCTGCTGATCGGGGCGGAGCGGCCGGGGGAGGGGCGGATCGTGCGGGCGCCGGGGCTGCGCATCGGCTACGTGCCGCAGCGGCTGGCGGTCGATGCGACGCTGCCGCTGACGGTCGACCGCTTCCTCGGGCTCGCCGAGCGCGATGCCGGGCTCAGGGCGGCGGCGCTCGAGCGGGTCGGCATTCCCGGGCTCGGCGGGCGGCAGCTCGCGGCGCTTTCGGGCGGGCAGTTCCAGCGGGCGCTCCTCGCCCAGGCGCTCTTGCGGCGGCCGGGGCTTCTCGTGCTCGACGAGGCGGCGCAGGGGCTCGACCAGCCGGGGGAGGCGCGCTTCTACCGGCTGATCGAGCAGATCCGCGGCGAGCTCGGCTGCGGGGTGCTGATGGTCAGCCACGACCTGCACGTGGTGATGGCGGCCTCGGACCGGGTGATCTGCCTCAACGGCCACGTCTGCTGCGAGGGAACGCCGACGGTGGTCTCGGCGGCGCCGGAATATCGCGCGCTCTTCGGCTTCGGCACCCAGGGGGCGCTCGCGCTCTACCGGCATGATCACGACCATGGGCATTCGCACGACCACGTCCATGGCGCCTCCGATCACGACGAGGCGCGGGACGACGCTCACGACCATGCCCACGACCATGCCCACGACCATGCCCACGACCATGCCCACGGTCATGTTCATGGAGCGGGCGGGTGAGCCTTCTCGACGACTTCCTCCTGCGGGCGCTGCTCGCCGGGATCGGGGTGGCGCTGGCGGCCGGGCCGCTCGGCTGCTTCGTGGTCTGGCGGCGCATGGCCTATTTCGGCGACGCGACGGCGCATGCGGCGCTGCTCGGGGTGACGCTGGCGCTCGCCACCTCGCTGCCGGTGGTGGCCGGGGTGGCGGTCATGGCGATCGCCATGGCGCTCACCGTGTCGCTGGCGGCGGGGCGGAGCTATGCCGCCGACACGCTGCTCGGCGTCGCCTCGCACGGCGCGCTCGCCGCCGGGCTGGTGGCGCTCAGCTTCATGCGCGGGGTGCGGGTCGACCTGATGGGCTATCTGTTCGGCGACATCCTGGCGGTGACGCGGGCCGATCTCGCGGTGATCTTCGGCGGCGGGGCGCTGATCGTCGTGCTGCTCGCCTGGCGGTGGCGGCCGCTGCTGCTCGCGACGCTGAACGAGGATCTGGCGGCGGCGGCAGGGGTCGATCCCAGGCGCGAGCGGCTGGTCCTGACGCTGGCGCTGGCGCTGCTGGTGGCGGTGGCGCTCAAGGTGGTGGGGGTGCTTCTCGTCACCGCCATGCTGATCGTGCCGGCGGCGGCGGCGCGCGGCTTCGCCCGCACCCCCGAGGCGATGGCGGCGGGGGCGGCGGGGCTGGGCACGCTCGCGGCGGTGGCCGGGCTCGCCGGCTCCTGGCGGCTCGACACGCCGGCCGGGCCGTCGATCGTGGTGGCGGCGGTGGTGCTGCTCGTCGCGGTCAACCTGGCGGTGCGCCGGCCCGGGTGAGGCACGTCAGGGCTCGGGCTCAGGCCTCGGGTTCTTCCGAGGGCTCCTCGGCGAGGCGGCGGCCGCGGGCGGCGCGGTCGAGGTCGCGCTCGAGGTACTGCTCGAGGCCGACGAGGTCGTCCGGCGGCTGCAGGCCGAGCGCCTCCATTTCGGCCAGCCGCTCGCGCAGGGTCTCCTGCATCTCGTGGGCGTCGGCGGGGTTCCTGGCGATCTCGTCGAGGAGCATCGCGAGCTGGACCCTGAACTGTTCGAACGCCATCGATTCCCCCATGCATCTGCGACATCGCCTGCGGCCATGCGATGATAACATGCGGCGCGCGATGTGGTATGGGTCTATCTGAGTTCGGATGCGGAGAGGCGCCCATGGCTTTCAAGACCGTTTTCCTGGCGGTTGGATCGACCGACGACGACAGCGAGATCGACCGCGCGGCGGCGATCTGCGGCAAGCTCGGGGCGCATCTCTCGCTCCTCGTGCTCGGCATCGCGCCGCCGCCGCCGGCCTCGCCCTACGGCGTCGTCTCGAACGACGTCTGGGCGGGGGAGATCCGCGAGGGGCAGGACGAGGTGCAGGCGCGGGCCGCGGCGGTGGAGGAGCGGCTGGGCGCCGGGCCGGTGCCCTTCTCGGTCGAGGGGCAGTATATCGACCGCGGCACGGTGGCGACGCTGGCGGCGCGCTTCGCGCGCTATTCCGACGTCACGCTGATCACCCCGCAGCGGCCGGGCTACGAATCGATGCAGTCCTGGGTGATGAACGGGGCGCTCTTCGAGTCGGGGCGGCCGGTGCTGCTGCTGCCGAAGAGGCAGACGCGCTTTCCCGAGGTCGGCAAGCTGATGATCGCCTGGGACGCGAGCGTCGAGGCGTCGAAGGCGGTGCAGGCCTCGATCGGGCTGATGCAGGCGGCCGGGGAGGTGCATGCGGTGCTGATCGATCCGGTGCCCTCGTTCGAGGGGCACGGGCCGGAGCCGGGGGCCGATCTCGCGACCTACCTCGGGCGGCACGGCATCGAGACGACCGTTCACCGGCTGCCGCGCGAAGGGCGCGGGACCGGCGAGATGCTGCGCCGGACCGCGGGGGATCTCGGGGCCGACCTGATCGTGATGGGCGGCTTCGGGCACTCGCGGCTGCGCCAGCGCATCTTCGGCGGCACCACGACCAGCATGATGAAGGAGACCGAGGTCGCGGTGCTGATGGCGCACTGAGAGGGTCTTGCCCCGGCCGTGCGGGCGTCGTGCGTGCACGACGCCCGGAAGTTCGCGTGGAGTCAGTGGCTTGCGGGTGGCGTTTACCGGATCTTCATGAAGGTTGACGCGCGCGGGTCAGGCGGCGACGGCTGCCGTCTCCGCGAGGCCGCGCAGCGTGCCGGTCGCCGCGGCGATGGCGGCGGCGCGCGCCTCCGGGCCGTAGCCGATCTTCTCGGCGCGGACGAAGGTGACGTCGGTCAGGCCCATGAAGCCGAGCAGGTGGCGCAGGTAGGGCTCCTGGAAGTCGATCGCCTGCGCCGGGCCCTCGCTGTAGAGGCCGCCGCGGCTCTCGATGACGATGACGCGCTTGCCGGCAAGCAGGCCCTCGGGGCCGGCCTCGGTGTAGCGGAAGGTCTCGCCGGCGCGCAGCACGTGGTCGAACCAGGCGCGCAGCGTGGTCGGGATGCTGAAGTTGTACATCGGCGCGCCGATGACGATGGTGTCGGCGGCGCGGAGCTCGGCGATGAGCTGGTCGGAGAGGGCGCGGGCGGCCTGCTCGGCCTCGGTTGCCGGCGTGCCGCGGACGCCGGCGAGGTTCGCCTCGGTCAGGTGCGGCACCGGGTCGGTGCCGAGGTCGCGGGTGACGACGCGGGCCGGCGCGGCGGCGGTGAGCGCGGCGACCGCCGCGCGCACCAGGCCGCGGGAGACCGATGCCTCGCCGCTGGCGGCGCTGTCGATGACAAGGATGCTGTTCATGGGACGGGTTCCTTCGGGACGGGTGAATCTCGTTTCCCGGTGAATATTGCATTGCAGCACACGCGGCGGTAGCCGCGTGATCGGCTAAAGACTGTTGCTGAAAGCGCAACGCCGACGACCTCGGCGCGGTCCGGGGATCGGATCGGGAAACGGGAGCCGAAAGGGCGAGCCCTCCCCAGCTGTCGAGCGAGGCTCGACCGCACGGCCCGGCGGTGATAGGAGCCGCGCCCGGAGCGGCGATGGACGGGCGGGCGCGGGTGATGGAGGCGGAACGGCCCGCGGTGGTGCGGGCGCTCGACTGGCAGGGGCTGCTGCTCGGCGTCGCCTTCGCGACGATCTGGAGCTCGGCCTTCACCTCCTCGCGCATCGTCGTCGAATACTGGCCGCCCTTCCTCGTGCTCTCGCTGCGCTTCCTGCTCTCGGGCGCGGTCGCGCTGGCGATCGGCCTCGCCGCCGGCCAGCGGGTGCGGCTGACGCGGGCGGAGTGGCAGGC
>NZ_CALLYO010000075.1 GCF_937858865.1 uncultured Amaricoccus sp.
ACCAGGTCGGCGAACTCACCCGACGCGTGCGAGAACTCGAGGCCGCCCTCGCCGCCGAGCCGGACGAGGCGCTGACCGCCCGCCTCCGCCGCGACCAGCGCTACTGGAGCCTCCGCCGCGCCACCGCCCGGCTGACCCAGCCCGACCCGGCCGACCCGGCGGTCCAGTTCGGCAGCCGCGTCACCTACCGCAGCGAGGACGGCGCCGAGCGCAGCATCGTCATCACCGGCGAGGACGAGGCCGACCCGCCGGCCGGCCGCATCCCCTGGCCCGCCCCGGTCGCCCGCGCCCTCCTCGGCGCGACCACCGGCCAGACCGTCACCCTCACCCTGCGCGGCGCGCCGGTCGAGCTCGAGGTCCTCGCCGTCGACATCCCCGCCGACGAGCCCTGAGCGCAAGCGCAACCGGCGAAGAAAAGGCATCCCCCTCCCCAACCGTCCCGCCCGGGGCCCCTGGCCCCGGGCAGCGCCCGCCCCGCCCCCAGGCGGGCGCTTCTCGCCCGCCGGGTCGGGCGCCGCCCTCAACTCTCTGGAGCGACGGATCAGGCCCGCCGCGCCCCGATCTGCCCGAGATCGAGCAGCGCCAGCACCTTCGCCTCGATGTCGCCCGCGTTCATCGCCGCGACCGCATACATCTTCTCGGGCGAATCCTGCTGGATGAAGCTGTCCGGCAGCACCATCGAGCGGAAGCGGAAGCCCCGGTCGAACACCCCCTCCTCGGCGAGGAGCTGCGCCACATGGCTGCCGAACCCGCCGACCGACCCTTCCTCGATGGTGACGAGCGCCTCGTGCCGCGCCGCGAGATCGAGGATCAGCGCGCGGTCGAGCGGCTTGGCGAAGCGCGCGTCCGCCACCGTCGGCCGGATGCCGCGCGCCCCGAGCGACTCGGCCGCCTTCAGGCACTCGGCGAGCCGCGCCCCGAAGGAAAGGATCGCAACCCGCTGGCCTTCCCGGACGATCCGCCCCCGCCCGATCTCGAGCGGCACCCCCCGCTCGGGCAGCTCCACGCCGACGCCCTCGCCGCGCGGAAAGCGGAAGGCGCTCGGCCGGTCGTCGATCGCCGCCGCCGTCGCCACCATGTGCACGAGCTCCGCCTCGTCGGCCGCGGCCATCACCACGAAGTCCGGCAGGCAGGCGAGAAAGGCGACGTCGAACGCCCCGGCATGCGTCGGCCCGTCCGCGCCGACCAGCCCCGCCCGGTCGATCGCGAAGCGCACCGGCAGCCGCTGGATCGCCACGTCGTGCACCACCTGGTCGTAGCCGCGCTGCAGGAAGGTCGAGTAGATGGCGCAGAAGGGCTTCATCCCCGCCGCCGCCATGCCGGCGCAGAAGGTCACCGCATGCTGCTCGGCGATCCCGACGTCGAAGCAGCGCCGCGGAAACCGCTCGGCGAAGAGGTTCAGCCCGGTCCCGTCCGGCATCGCCGCCGTCACCGCCACGATCCGCTCGTCCCGCTCCGCCTCGCGGATGAGGGATTGCGCGAAGACCTTGGTGTAGGATGGCGCGTTCGAAGGCTTCTTCTCCTGCGCCCCCGTCACCACGTCGAACCGGGCGACCCCGTGGTACTTGTCCTCCGACGCCTCCGCCGGCGCATACCCCTTGCCCTTCCGGGTCAGCGCATGGATCAGCACCGGCCCGTCCGCCCGCGCCTTCACCGTGCGCAGGATCGCGACCAGCTGGCTCATGTCGTGCCCGTCGATCGGCCCGACGTAGGAGAAGCCCAGCTCCTCGAACAGCGTCCCGCCGATCGCCAGCCCCTTGACCAGCTCGTGCGCCCGCCGCGCGCCCTCGCGGAACGGCCCCGGCAGCAGGCTCACCGCCCCCTTCGCCGCCGCCCGCAGGTCCTGGAACGGCTCCCCGGCATAGAGCCGCGACAGATAGCGCGACATCGCCCCCACGGGGGGCGCGATCGACATCTCGTTGTCGTTCAGGATCACGAACAGCCGCTTGTCGAGATGCCCGGCATTGTTCATCGCCTCGTAGGCCATGCCCGCCGACATCGCCCCGTCGCCGATCACCGCGACGACGTCGCCGACGTCCGGCGCGCCCAGATCGCGCGCCACCGCGAACCCCAGCCCGGCCGAGATCGAGGTCGAGGAATGCGCCGCCCCGAACGGGTCGTAGACGCTCTCCGCCCGCCGGGTGAACCCCGACAGCCCCCCGCCCGCCCGCAGCGTGCGGATGCGCTCGCGCCGCCCGGTCAGGATCTTGTGCGGATAGCACTGGTGGCCAACGTCCCAGATCAGCTTGTCGGTCGGGGTGTTGAAGACGGCATGGATCGCCACCGTCAGCTCCACCACCCCGAGCCCGGCGCCGAGGTGCCCGCCGGTCACGCTCACCGCCGAGATCGTCTCGGCGCGCAGCTCGTCGGCCACCTGCCGCAGGTCCGCCACCGACAGGCCGCGCAGATCCGCCGGCAGATGGATGCGGTCGAGCATCGGCGTCCGCGGTCGCCCGTCGCTCATCGTCCCCTCCCGAGCACGAAGCGCGCCGCCGCGCGCAGGTTCGCCGCCGCCGAGCCGTAGGCGGCGAGGCTCTCCTCCGCCGCCTCGACCAGCTCGCGCGCCCGCCGCTCCGCCGCCTCCGCGCCCATCAGCGCGACGAAGGTCGCCTTGCCGCGCCCCTCGTCCTTCCTCAGCCGCTTGCCCGCCGCCTCCGCGTCGCCCCCGACGTCGAGCAGGTCGTCGGCGATCTGGAACGCCAGCCCGAAGGCCTGGGCATAATGCCGCAGCGGCTCGGGATCCTGCCGCCCGAGGATCGCCCCCGATTCCGCCGCCCAGACGAAGAGCGCCCCGGTCTTCAGCGCCTGCAGCTCGGTGACGGCGGCGAGATCGAGCGGCGCCGGCGCCGTCTCGGCGGCGATGTCGATCGCCTGCCCGCCCACCATGCCGAGCGCGCCGGCCGCCTGCGCCAGCCGCAGCATCAGCCGCACCTGCAGCCGCGGCTCGATCCCGCCCTGCGGCGCCGCCAGCACCTCGAAGGCCAGCGCCTGCAGCGCGTCCCCGACCAGCACCGCCGTCGCCTCGTCCCACTTCACGTGCACCGTCGGCTGCCCGCGGCGCAGGTCGTCGTCGTCCATGCAGGGCAGGTCGTCGTGCACCAGGCTGTAGGCGTGGATGCACTCGACCGCCGCCGCGGTCCGGAGCGCCTGCCCCGGCGGCACGCGGAACATCGCCGCCGCCTCGACCGCCAGGAAGGCCCGGAGCCGCTTGCCCCCCGCCACCGCATGGCGCATCGCCGCGCCGAGCGTCGTGTCGCCGGGCGGCAGCAGGCCGTCCAGCGCCGCCTCGACGCGGGTCGCGTGCTGGCTCAGCACGGCGTGGAACTGGAGAAGGCCGGCGTCCATGCGGCTCAGGGGATCTCGACCGGCCGCGTCCTCACGCTGCCGTCGGGGGCCTGGGCGATCTCCGCCACCCGCGCCTCCGCCGCCTTCAGCCGCTCCTCGCAATGCGCGCGCAGCGCGGCGCCGCGGGCGTAGAGATCGATCGACTCCTCGAGCGCCACCTGCCCGCCTTCCAGCCGCGCCACCACCTCCTCGAGCTCGGCCAGCGCCGCCTCGAAGCTCATCTCCGCCACCGGCGGCGCGCCCGCCTCAGCCATATGCCCGCTCCATCAGCACCTTCACATGCGCCGCCGCCGACGCCGCGAGCGCGCTCAGATCATATCCTCCCTCGAGAGTCGAGACGATCCTGCCCCCGCACATCCGGTTCGCCAGCTCGCAGAGCCGCTCCGTCACCCAGGCGAAATCCGCCTCGACGAGCTGCAGGTTCGCCAGCGGGTCGCGCGCATGCGCATCGAACCCGGCCGAGATCAGGATCATCTCCGGCGCATGCGCCTCGATCGCCGGCAGCACGCGGCCGAGCAGGCCCGCCCGGAACGCCCCGCCGCCCGCCCCCGCCGGCAGCGGCACGTTGACGATCTGCCCGAAG
The DNA here is from genome assembly GCF_937858865.1 of uncultured Amaricoccus sp. Lineage (GTDB taxonomy): Bacteria > Pseudomonadota > Alphaproteobacteria > Rhodobacterales > Rhodobacteraceae > Amaricoccus. The sequence goes on from NZ_CALLYO010000075.1 coordinate 3,929, forward strand.
GCGCCGGTCTCGTCGCGCGCGCCCGTCCCGGGATAGAGCGGCATCTGGTGGGTCGAGGCGAAGCAGATGCGCGCATCGTCCCAGACCAGGTCCTGCGTCCCGTTGCCGTGGTGCACGTCGAAGTCGACGATCGCCACCCGCTCGAGCCCGTGCGCCTCGAGCGCATGCCGCGCCCCGATCACCACGTTGCCGAAGAAGCAGAAGCCCATCGCCGTCGCCGTCTCGGCATGATGCCCGGGCGGGCGCACTGCGCAGAAGGCGTTCCTGACCTCCCCCGCCATCACCATGTCGACCGCCCGCACCACCGCCCCCGCCGCCCGCCGCGCCGCGGTCAGCGTGCCCGGGCAGAGGAAGGTGTCGCCGTCGATCGTCGCGAAGCCGCGCGCCGGCGCCACCGCCTCGAGCCGCGCGAGATGCTTGGCCGGATGCGCCCTGAGGATCGCCGCATCCTCGGCCAGCGGCGCCTCCACCCGCACCAGGTTGGCGAAAGGCTCCGCCTCCAGCGCGCCGAGGATCGCCTGCAGCCGCGCCACCTGCTCGGGATGCCCGGGCGGGTTGACGTGGCCGAGGCAGTCCGAATGCGTGATCAGAGCCGTCGTCATCGCTCACCCGCCCCCCTGCCAGGCCCGCACCGCCTCGAGCGGCCAGACGAGCATCAGCACGTTCAGCACCAGCCCGTCGCGGATCAGGACCGTCGTCAGCACCTCGAACCCCACCGCGATCGTGACCGTCAGCCACACCGGCAGCCAGGCCGCCAGCAGGAACCCGATCACCATGGTCAGGATGTCCGCGACCGAGTTCAGCACGCTGTCGCCGTAATAGTCGAGCGAGATCGTCACCGCCCGGTAGCGGTCGATGATGACGGGGCTGTTCTCCAGCACCTCCCAGGCCACCTCGACCACGACCGCCGCCAGGAGCCGCCACCCGAGCGGCGCCTTCGGCGCCACGAGCCAGGCCAGCCAGTAGAAGACGAAGCCGTGGATCAGGTGCGAGGGGGTGTACCAGTCCGAGAGGTGCTGCGAGTTCCCCGGACTCATCACCTCCCCTTCCCAGAGCTTCACATAGCCGCAGGTGCAGATCGGCACCCGCCCCATGGCGAGCAGCACGCCCGCCGCGGCGAGGACCACCCCCGCCGCCAGCCAGTAGGGCAACGCCCGCTTCGCCCGCATGCCCGCGCCTCTTCCCGAAAAGGTCCCCCACTATCCGCCTTCCCGCCCCCCGCGCAACCGCCGCGCTCCACCCTCACTCCACCCTCTCGGCCCATTGACTGTTGCCCGCACCCGGCCAAGATGCACCCGACCCGGAGGTGCCGCCCGATGAAGCTCGCAACCCTGCGCGACCGCGCGCGCGACGGCCGGCTCGTCGTGGTCTCCCGCGACCTCACCCTCTGCTCCGACGTGCGCCACCTCGCGCCGACGCTGCAGGCCGCCCTCGACGCGTGGGACGAGGTCGCCCCCGCCCTCGCCCTCGTCGCCCGCGGCGTCGCGACCGGCGGCCAGCCGGTCGGCCGCTTCCACGAGCGCGACGCCCTCTCGCCCCTCCCCCGCGCCTACCAGCGCGCCGACCCTGACGGCCGCCACGGCGCCCGCCACTTCGCCCCGCCGCGCGCGCCGGCCACGGGCCCCGCCACCGTCGCCCTCGCCGCCCTGACCGGCGACCTGCCGCCGCCGGCGCCCCCATCCGCCTCCTCCTCCTGGCGAGCCGCACCGCGGAGGCGACTGCCCTCTCCCCCGCCGCCGTCACCCCCGACGAGATCGGCCCCGGCCCCCTCGCCCTCGAGATCGCCGGCGCCACCGCCGCCGAGATCACGGCACCGCCCGACCTCGCCGCCGCCGTCGCCCTCGCCGCCCGCGACCGCCCGCTCGTCGCCGGCTGCCTCGTCATGGGCCCGCCCCTCCTCGAGCTCGACGGCCCCCGGCGCATCGAGCTCCGCGACCCGGCCGGCACCACCCTCTTCGGCGCCATCGACCAGACCCCGGAGGGCTGAGCGGGGGGATGACCAACCGCCTCCTCGCGCATTTCTCCGCCATGGCCCGCAACAACGCCTGGGCCAACGACCGCCTCCTCGCCGCCTGCGCGCGCCTCGACGCCGCCGCCTTCGCCGCCCCGCGCACCGGCTTCTTCCCCTCGCTGCGCCTGACGCTCAACCACCTGCACGCCGTCGACCTCTACTACCTCGACGCCCTGGAGGAGACCGGCCGCGGCCTCGCCGCCTTCGACCCCGAGCCCGACTTCGCCCTGCCGGCCGAGCTCCGCGCCGCCCAGGCCGCCGCCGACCGCCGCCTCACCGCCTTCTGCGACCGCCTGCGCCCGGCCGACCTCGACCGCCGCGTCCCCACCGACCGCGGCGACGAGGGGCTGGTCCCGGAGCGGATCGAGGCCCTCCTCGCCCACCTCTTCCAGCACCAGATCCACCACCGCGGCCAGGCCCACGCCATGCTCGCCGGCACCCCGGTCCCGCCACCCCAGCTCGACGAATTCTTCCTCGACTACGACCGGCGCCGAGCGGCCGGATTCCTAACGCCAGGTTAAAGCGAAAAAATTATCGTTCTATATCAATCACTTCATCTATGTTTCGCGCGCGAAATCAGCGCGAGCCCAGCGGCCGACGCGAGCGCACGGCCAGCCAGATGAGCGCGCCGCCGGCGGCGGCGAGCAGCGGCGCCATCGCCAGGTTCACCGCCGCCCAGCCCGCCACCGCGTCCCCGCCCGAGCAGTTCATCAGCCCGCCCGAGGCGAGCGAGGCCAGCGCGACCAGCCCGAAGACCGCGAAGTCGTTCATCCCCTGCACCCGCCCGCGCTCCTCCGGGGCGTGCGCCGCCGCCAGCATCGCCGTCGCGCCGATGAAGCCGAAGTTCCACCCGAGCCCGAGCAGCACCATCGCCAGGGTGAAATGCCCGAAGCTCACCCCGTCGAGCCCGACCAGCCCCGCCGCCGCCATGACGACGAGCCCCGCCGCGATCACCCGCTCCGCCCCGAAGCGGCCGATCAGCGCCCCGGTGAAGAAGGCCGGCGCGAACATCGCCAGCACATGCGCCGACACCACGTCCGCCGCCTGCGCCGTGCCGAAGCCGCAGCCCACCATGGCCAGCGGCGTCGAGGTCATCACGAGGTTCATCAGCGAATAGCTCACCATGCCGCAGATCATCGCCACCGCGATCCGCGGCGTCCGCACGAGCTCCCAGCGCGAGCGCGCCACCGGCGCATCCGCCGCCGGCGGCCTCGGCCGCGGGCTGTCGAGCAGCGCGAAGAGCCAGACCCCGGCCACGTTCAGCGCCGCCGCCGCCACGAAGGCCCCGGCGAAGGGCACCGGCGCCAGCGCGTCGGCCGTCAGCCGCACCAGCTGCGGCCCCACCACCGCCGAGGCGAGCCCCGCCCCCATGACATAGGAGATCGCCTTCGGCCGGAACCCCTCCTCCACCCCGTCGGTGGCGGCGAAGCGGTAGAAACCCTGCGCCGACATGTAGAGCCCGATGAGGAGCGACCCCAGCAGGAAGAGCCCGAACGACCCGCGGACGAGCGCATAGGCGCAGACGAGCGACCCCACCCCGCCCCCCGCCGCCCCGATCACGAACCCGAGCGACCGCCCGCGCCGCTGCATGAGGTCGGACAGGAACGGCGCCGACAGCATGCTCCCGGTGATGAGCAGCGTGATCGGCAGCGTCGCGAGGCACTTGTTGGGCGCCAGCATCTGCCCGGCCAGCCCGCCGAGGATGAAGGTCACCGGCAGCTGCGAGCCGAGCACCACCTGCGCCGCGACCAGCACCCAGACGTTGCGGCGGGCGCGCTCGGGCGCGATCTCGGGGCTGGCGGCACTCATGGCCTCCCGCTTCTACCGTCGCCCGCCGCCGCGTGCTAGAGCCGCCGGCATGGGCAGCAGCGTGGTCGGCCGCATCATCGAGACCCCGGACGACGTCGCCGAGGGCGCCGCGCACCTCGCCGCCCGCGAGCCGCGCTTCGCCGCCGCCCTCGCCCTCACCGGCCCCCTGCCGCTCCGCCGCCAGGCGGACGGCTTCGGGCCGCTCTTCTCCGCCATCGTCAGCCAGCAGGTCTCGACCGCCGCCGCCACCGCCATCTGGAGCCGCCTCGCCGCCATCGGCGCCACCGACCCCGCCGGCCTCCTCGCCGCCTCCGACGAGGCGCTGCGCGCCGCCGGCCTCTCCCGCCCGAAGATCGCCTACGGCCGCGCCCTCGCGGCCAGCGGCCTCGACTTCCCCGCCCTCCGCACCCTTCCCGACGAGGCCGTCGTCGCCGCCCTGACCCGCCTCAAGGGCGTCGGCATCTGGACCGCCGAGGTCTACGCCATGTTCTCCCTCGGCCGCGCCGACGTCTTCGCCCCCGGCGACCTCGCGCTCCGGGACGCCGCCCACCGCCTCTTCGCCCTCGAATCCCGCCCCAGCGAGCGGGCGCTGCGCGAGATGAGCCTCGCCTGGTCCCCCTGGCGCGCCGTGGCCGCCCGCCTCCTCTGGGCCTACTACCGTGCGGTGCGCGGGCGAGAGGGCATCCGCTGACGCAGGCGTCCCGCGAAACCGCCGTTCCCGGCACGCGCCCCGTGCATGAAGCGGGCGCCCAACAAACCCGCATTACCCCTTGGAATCAAAGCCGCCCCCGCATCGAGGTTGCACCCCTCCCCCGCATTGCCTATTGCTGGCCGACCGGACCGAGCGCGAGGGGAAGCGATGACCAGACTGACGGGCCCCGAGCGCCCCGCCGCCTCCGGCACCGCCGACAGCGCGGTCGTCTTCCTGCACGGCTACGGCGCCGACGGCAACGACCTCCTCGGCCTCGCCGACCCGCTCGCCCCGCACCTGCCGAACACCCGCTTCCTCGCCCCGAACGCGCCGGAACGCTGCGCCAACAACCCCTTCGGATTCCAGTGGTTCCCGATCCCCTGGCTCGACGGCAGCTCCGAGGCCGAGTCCCGCGCCGCCGCCGCCCGCTCCTTCGCCCTCCTCGACGCCTGGCTCGACGATCTGGCGCGGACCATGCCGCCCGCCCGCACCATCCTCTTCGGCTTCAGCCAGGGCACGATGATGGCGCTGCACGTCGGCCTGCGCCGGCCGACCCCCTTCGCCGGCATCGTCGGCTTCTCCGGCCGCCTCCTCGACCCCGAGGTCCCGCCCGGCACCCACCCCCCGGTCCTCCTCGTCCACGGCGACCAGGACCCGATGGTCCCCGTCGCCAGCCTCGCCGAAGCCGAGGCGGCGCTCATCGCCGCCGGCGTCGCCACCAGCACCCACGTCTCCCCTGGCGTCGGCCACGGGATAGCCCCCGACGGGCTCGGCCTCGCCCTCGGCTTCATCCGCCAGCACCTCGGCCTCGCCCGCTGACCGCCGCCCGCGTCACGAAACAGTGTCCCCGGTCGGCAGGTCTCGGCGCAGTCCGGCGGAAATGTCTCTATCTAGACGCTTGCCAGACATTGTGGGCGACATGTAGTTTAGCGCTGGCGGCGCCCCAACGATCGGACCCCGATCGAATCTCAAGCGAACCTCACGGCGCAGCCTTGCGATGGAGGGTCGATGCTGCAAAGCACCCACATGCCGAGCTTCGTGAGGCACTCCGGCAGCCTGCGCGATCATCCGGCCCTGGTGCTGAACGCCGACTTCCGCCCCCTCTCCTACCTCCCGCTCTCGCTCTGGCCCTGGCAGGAGGCCGTCAAGGCAGCGGTCCTCGAGCGCGTGCTGGTGGTCGCCGAATACGACGAGGTCGTCCACTCGCCGTCGGTCGAGTTCCGCATCCCCTCGGTCGTCGTGCTCAAGGACTACGTGAAGCCGGCGCGAAACGCCGCCTTCACCCGCTTCAACCTCTTCCTGCGCGACGAGTTCACCTGCCAGTACTGCGGCAACCGCGAGCACCTGACCTTCGACCATGTCGTGCCCCGCTCGCGCGGCGGCCGGACGACCTGGGAGAACGTCGTCGCCTCCTGCGGCCCCTGCAACCTCCGCAAGGGGTCGAAGACGCTGAAGCAGGCCGGCATGAGCCTCCGCCACCGCCCGGCGCGGCCGAGCCCGGAGCAGCTGCAGAACCTCGGGCGCAAGTTCCCGCCCAACCACCTGCACGGCAGCTGGATGGACTATCTCTACTGGGACGCCGAGCTCGAGGCGTAGGCGCGCCACCAGAGCCAGGCGAGCCCGAGCGACAGGATCGCGTTCCACCCCGCCATCGAGATCCCGAACAGGCTCCAGGCGACCTGGTCGCAGAGCACGACCGGCGTGGCGAGGATCTGGTCGAGCAGCTCGCCCGGCGCCACGTTCCCCGGCGTGGGCGCGGTGCAGGTCGTCGGCCCCTGCCACCAGGCCCGCTCCACCCCGACGTGATAGAGCCCGATCCCGGCCCCGACGAGCATCACGCACCCGGCGAGGAAGGCGAGCCCCCGCCGCGGCCAGGCGAGGACGATGAGCCCGAGCGCCACCGCGATCCCGTGCGGCCAGCGCTGCAGGATGCAGAGGTGGCAGGGCGCGAGCCCGCCGAGATACTGGAAGGCGAGCGCCCCGAGAAGGAGCGTGAGCGAGCCGACCATCGGCCCGAGCACGCGCAGCTGAAGCTCGTTCATCGCACCATCCCCACAGCCAGGAATCCGCCGACCAGCGCCGCCACCGTCACCGTGAAGACCAGCGTCAGCCGCTTGTCGATGAAATCGCGGATCGGCTCGCCGAAGCGCCAGAGCAGCGCCGCGATCAGGAAGAAGCGGATGCCGCGCGAGATCACCGAGGCGACGGTGAAGGTCGCGAGGTCGAAATGGAAGGCCCCGCTCGCGATCGTGACCAGCTTGTAGGGGATGGGCGTCGCCCCCTTGATGACGATGAGCCAGGCGCCCCACTGGTCGTAGAGATGCTGCAGCGACAGATACTGCTCCGTCACGCCGTAGAGGCGCAGCAGCGGCTCGCCGATGGTGTCGAAGGCGTAGTAGCCGATGGCATAGCCGAGAAAGCCCCCGAGCACCGAGGAGACGGTCGCGACCAGCGCATAGAACCAGGCGCGCCGCGGGTCGGCGATGATCATCGGCACCAGCAGCGCGTCGGGCGGGATCGGGAAGAAGGAGCTCTCGACGAAGCTGACGACCGCGAGCGCCCAGACGGCGTGGCGCGAGGAGGCGAGCGACAGGGTCCACTCGTAAATCTGCCGTAGCACTTTGCTAAGACCTTCGCGCCATGGTCCGCCCAAGCACCACGGGACCGCCCTCGCGTCAAGATCCGCGGGGCCGCAAGGAGAATCGATGAACGTGAAACGCGAAGGCGGTGCGTTCGGCCGGGTCCGCCTCGCCCCCCTGGCGCTCGCGGTCGTCGCGGCATCGGGGCTCGCCCTCCTCGGCACCTGGACCTGGGGGCGGCTGCATCCGCGGGCGATGGAGGCGGCCGGGCCGCCGGCCGCCGCCGGCCGGACCGACGCGACCGCCCGCCGCACCGAGGTCGCCTTCGCCGATGCCCAGGCGGTCTGGGAACGCGCGATCGCCGACGGCTCGGGACGGCGCTACGCGCCGGCGCGGCTCGTCTTCTTCAGCCGGGCGACGGAGACGCCCTGCGCCGGCGGCGGCGCGGTCTCCGGGCCCTTCTATTGCGCCGAGACCGGCACGGCCGCCTTCGACCTCGCCTTCCTCGCCACCCTCGGCCAGCGGCTCGGACGCAACGAGGAGCTCGGCCTCGCGCTCGTCGCCGCCCGGATCTCGGCCGAGCACCTCCAGCGCGAGCTCGGCATGCTCGACGCCGCGGCGCTGCGCCTCGTCGGCGCCGGGCGCGGCCGGCGCGCGGCGATCGGCGAGGCGCTGGAGCTGCAGGGCGACTGCCTCACCGGCGTCTGGGCCGCCGCCGCCGCCAGGCGCCTCGGCCCGGTGCCGGCCGATTTCTGGAGCCAGCTCGTCTGGTCCTGGCGCAACGTCGTCGACGACCTCGGCGCCCGCGGCATCCGCGTGCCGCCCGAATTCGACGTCCTCGCCCGCGCCAGCCAGGACAGCCGGCAGCAGGCGTTCCGCCAAGGCTACGCCGGGCGCGGCCTCGCCGCCTGCCCACCGCCGGCCGAGATCGTGGCGCGCAGCTGACCGCCGCTCAGGGCCGCGCTCAGGGCCGGTCGCGGTCGAGCGGCTCGAGCGCGCCGCGCCGCGGCGTGCCGTCCGGCTGCACCGGCAGCGCCATGGTGAGGCAGCTGCCGGCCGGCACCAGGATCCAGGCGTCGCCCTGATAGTCGACGGTGCTCGTGCCGGGCGCGCTCTCCGCGCCGATCCCGTCGTTCTCGCCGGCGAGCGCCACCCCGTAGCACCGTTCCTGCTCCTGCGCCGCCGCCAGCGTCGCCGTCATGCCCGCCGCCAGCACCAGCGCCGCGATCCGCACCGGTTCGATCATCCCGCCGCCTCCTCCGAAGGCCTCGCAGCGGAATCTGCGGGCTGCCGCCGCGGCGGACAAGGCCGGCGCGGGGCCCGCACCGCCGAGCGCGGCAATTCGGCCACACCGCCCCGCGCGCCTCCGGGCCGGCATGCGTCGCCACCGCGACGCTCCCGCTGCACCTGGCGGCTTCCCTTTCGCCGCCCCCGGCCCTAGGCTCGCCGCACGCCAGCAAGGACCCGCACGTCATGGCCGACCGCCCCCCGCGCCTCGCCGTCCTGATCGACGCCGACAATACCTCGCCCAAGGTCGCCGACGGCCTCTTCGACGAGGTGGCCAAGATCGGCGAGGCCAGCCTCCGCCGCATCTACGGCGACTTCTCCAAGGGCCAGCAGGCCGGCTGGGAGAAGGTCCTCGCCCGCCATGCCATCCTGCCCTTCCAGCAGTTCGCCTACACCACCGGCAAGAACTCGACCGACATCACCCTCGTCATCGACGCGATGGATCTGCTCCACTCCGGCCGCTTCGACGGCTTCTGCCTCGTCTCCTCCGACAGCGACTTCACCCGCCTCGCCGCCCGCATCCGCGAGCAGGGCGTCGACGTCTACGGCATCGGCCAGCAGAAGACCCCGGAGGCCTTCCGCCAGGCCTGCACCCGCTTCATCTTCACCGAGAACTTCGCCGGCGAGGCCGACGGCTCCGAGCAGCCGAAGGCCGCGCTCCGCCCGATGTCGGCGGCGGTCACGCTGATCGGCAAGGCGCTCGAGCAGATGGAGGAGGACCCCGAGGGCTGGTTCCCCCTCGGCACGGTCGGCCAGCGGATGCAGAACCTCTCGCCCGAGTTCGACACCCGCACCTTCGGCCACGGCAAGCTCAGCGACCTCGTCGAGGCCACCGGCCGCTTCGAGATCAACCGCGACGGCCCGCACGTCCGCCTGCGCCCCAAGCCCGGCCGCCGCCGCAAGCGCTGAAGCGCGCCAGCCGTTAACCTTCGTTGCGGAATGGTTGACGACCGGAATATTTTCCCGCGAATACAACGGCATAGCATTTGTCGCACGCGTGCGACACCCGTGCTACCGCCCCCAGTCCGCGCTCCGCATCTCGTGCAGCCGCGACGCCGTCCGCTC
>NZ_CALLYO010000076.1 GCF_937858865.1 uncultured Amaricoccus sp.
CCTTCTCCCGCGCCCGCGGCAACGACCTCACCACCCCGCGCCCCGAGTTCGGCTTCATGGGCCTCGCCCCCGGAGACCGCTGGTGCCTCTGCGCGCTGCGCTGGAAGGAGGCCTGGGAGGCCGGCGCCGCCCCCAGGGTCATCCTCGCCAGCACCCACGCCTTCACCCTCAAGCTCATTCCGCTCGAGGTCCTCGCGGCCCACGCCATGCCCGCCCACCGCCGAACTCGGCCGTAGCCGCGGGGAGGATCGCACCCGGTGCAGCCCGCTCCCGCGCCGCGACCAGCCGGCAGGGACCCGCGCCCCGACGGGTGCTCGCGTTTGACTCAACAGGCTTTCTCAAATATGAATCCCCGTCCATACTCCAGTCACGACTGGCCGCGATCCTGTGCAGTATTTCCGAGTGGAGCGATCCATGCGTAATTCCGCCTTGACCGCCCCTAGCACCGCCCCCGAGCGCCGCAGCCGGGAAGACCTCGCCAAGATCGCGATCTCCGTCATCGTCACCACGATCCTCGCGGCCCAGGTCCTGATCGGCTTCTCCTACCGCGGCGGGCAGACCTTCCCGATGCTCGCCTATCCCATGTACATGCGGGCGCACTACGAGGGCGAGCGGCTGAACGACTACCTGGGCTTTGTCAGCGCCGACGGCGGCGAAGAGAAGGCCCTCGGCCCCGAGGCGCTGGAGCTCTCTCCCCTGCTCTACCAGAAAACGATCGCCGCCCCGATCATCAACGGCAAACCGTCGCCACTCGCCGCCAAAATCGCCCAGGCGACGTGCCAGGCCGGGGGCGCCCGCGGGATCACCATCTCCATCTACGACTCCGGCTACACCATCCGGCGCGATGGCCCGGTCCGTGACGCCAGGAAGCTCATGGGATCCACCACCTTCGATTGCAGCGCGTTCTGATCGCCTGAGAAGCACCATGTCCCGAGCCTGGAACACCTACTGGTTTGCGCCGGCCCCCTGCTTCAATCTGGCCGTGGTGCGGATTATCGCCTGCTTCGCCATTCTCTTCTTCGCGTGGCACAACCAGCTCTACACGGTGATCGCCGGCCTCGGGCCGATGCCGCACGAGAGCTATTCGCCGTTCATCATGTTTAAGGTCCTGAATGCGCCGCTCGGCTGGGGTGCGGGCGCGGACGGGATCTGGGCGGCGCGGCCGAGTTCGGAATTCGTCTCCCTCGTCCTGACCGTCTTCCTCGTGTCAGCGGTGATAGGGATGATCGGGTTGCTGACCAACATCTCCCTCTTCGTCGCCGCCCTCACCCTCCTCTACGTCGCACTCTACAAGTACGCCTTCGGCGACTTCCATCACACCGAGCCGGCAATGATCATTGCGCTCTTCGCGATGGCGCTCAGCCCGGCGGGGCGCGTCCTCTCCGTCGACAGCTGGATTCGAAACCGCGGCAAGCCGGCCGACCCGCTCTCCGTCCTGAGCCCCTTCGCCGGCTGGCCGCTGAAGCTCGTCCAGTGGCTCTTCCCGCTCTTCTATCTTTCGGCGGTCTACAGCAAGCTGACCCACTCCGGTCTCGACTGGGCCAATGGCTATACTCTCCAGTGGTACCTGGCCCGCGATGGAATCGCCGGGGGGCATGTGCTCGGCATGTGGCTGTCGCAGTACCATACCCTCGTCATGCTGGGGCAGATCGGGGTCCTCCTCTTCCAGTCAACCTTCTTCCTCTGCGTGATCTTCCCGACGCTGCGCTGGATCTACGTCCCCGCCGGGTTGTTCCTGCACACCATGATCTACTTCACCCTCGGCGCCCCCTTCTTCTCGTGGATCAGCCTCTATTCGGTCTTCATCCCCTGGTCGGCGGCGGTGTCCCGGCTCCGCCCGCGCAAGGCGCCGGGCACCGCGGCGGCGTGAGGCCACGATGGCCGAGCCCGCAAGCCACGACGGGGCGATCATCGTCTACGACGGCGACTGCCCCTTCTGCTCCCGCTACGTCACGATGGTGCGCCTGCGCGACTCCGTCGGCCCGGTGCGCCTCGTCAACGCCCGCGAGCCCGATCCGATCGTCGACGAGCTCCGCGGCGCGGGCTACGACCTCGACGAGGGCATGGTCCTGAGATACGGCGGCCGCACCTACCACGGCGCCGACTGCATCATGATGCTGGCGATGCTGAGCACCCCGGTCGGCCCCTTCAACCGCGTCAACGCCGCGATCTTCCGCTCACCGACCGCCTCGCGCCTGCTCTACCCGGTGCTGCGCATCGGCCGCAACGCCGTCCTCCGCCTCCTCGGGCGCACACGCATCGCCGACATGCCCGGCTGACGTCTGCCTGCCGAGACTGCATCAGCTGTCCTCGCCATAGGCATTGAGCGCGCTCCGCGTCCAGGTGTCGTTGCGCTTCAGGAAGTCGTGCAGCGTCTTGCCCGCCTCGGCGCGGAAATGCTCATCGAGCAGCACGAACCCCTCGATCCGGTCGAGCCGAAAGGTGCGGAAGTCCGTCCGGAGCTCGCACCAGGCCGCCAGCACCCACACCGGCCCGAAGTAGGCGAGCGACAGCGGCCGCACCGTCCGCTCGCTCCCCTGCCCGAGCACGTCGGTATAGGCGAAATGCACCTTGCGCTGGCTCCGCACCGCCCGCCGCAGGTCGGCGAGGTCGAAGCTGATCGGCTCCATGAAATGCAGCGACGGCGCAAGCAGCGCCGTGCTCGCCATGTAGCCCCTGAGCCGCTCCGGGATCACCGCCTCGATCTTGGCGATCGCGTCCGTCGCCGCCGCCGACAGCTCCCGGTCGGCCCAGCTCTCGACGATGCGCGCCCCGAGCACCAGCGCCTCGATCTCGCTCTCCTTGAACATCAGGGGCGGCAGGTCGAAGCCCGCCCGCAGCACGTAGCCCACCCCCGCCTCGCCCTCGATCGGCACGCCCGAGGCCATCAGGTCGCGGATGTCGCGATAGACCGTCCGCTCCGAGATCTCGAGCGCCTCGGCGATGTCCTGCGCACGCACCGTCGGCTTGCGGCGCAGGATCTGGATGATCTCGAACAGGCGGTCGGCACGGCGCACGGGTCGCTCCTCCGGGACCGAAGTGGCGGAGG
>NZ_CALLYO010000077.1 GCF_937858865.1 uncultured Amaricoccus sp.
CGCCGCACAGGACGACCATGAGCCTCGAACTCAGGGGCGTCGGCAAGAGGGTCGGCGCCGAGACGCACATCCATGAGACGAGCCTCACGCTCGCCAGCGACGGCTTCAACATCCTGCTCGGCGAGACCGGCGCCGGCAAGACCACGCTGATCAAGCTGATCGCCGGCCTCGAAAAGCCCACCCAGGGCCGTATCCTCTTCGAGGGCCGCGACGTCACCGACCTCAGCCCGCAGAAGCGCAACGTCAGCCTCGTGCACCAGTTCTTCGTGAACTACCCCAACCTCACGGTCTACGAGAACATCGCCTCCCCCCTCCGCGTCACCCGCACCGCCGCCGCCGAGATCGACCGCCGCGTGCGCGAGACCGCCGAGCTCCTCCACCTCGCGCCGATGCTCTCCCGCCGCCCGCAGGAGCTCTCCGGCGGCCAGCAGCAGCGCACCGCGCTCGCCCGCGCCATCGTCAAGGACACCCGCCTCGTCCTCCTCGACGAACCGCTCGCCAACCTCGACTACAAGCTCCGCGAGGAGCTGCGCGACCAGCTCCCCACGCTCTTCGCCGGCCGCGGCGCCATCGTCGTCTACGCCACCTCCGAGCCCAACGAGGCGCTCCTGCTCGGCGGCCACACCGCCACCGTCTCCCTCGGCCGCATCACCCAGTTCGGCCCCACCCTCGAGGTCTACCGCGCCCCCTCCAGCCTCGAGACCGCCCGCGTCTTCTCCGACCCGCCGATCAACGCCGCCCCGGTCGAGAAGCGCGACGGCGAGATCCGCCTCCTCGACCGCGTCCGCTGGTCCGCCACCGGCGCCGCCGCAACCCTCCCCGACGGCCCCTACACCCTCGCCCTCCGCCCGCACCTGGTGACCCCCCGCCGCCTCAGCGAGCACGAAGTGCCGCTCCAGGGCATCGTCCAGATCACCGAGCTCTCCGGGTCGGAGAGCGTCGCCCACTTCGCCGTCGGCGACACAACCTGGGTCGCCCAGTCGAACGGCGTCCATCCCTACCGCGTCGGCGACACGCAGGAATTCTGGCTCGACGTCGCCCATGCCCTCTATTTCGCCGCCGACGGCCGGAGGGCCGCCTGATGGCCCGCATCACGCTGCGCGACCTCCGCCACAGCTACACCCCGCACCCGCGCGGCCCCGAGGACTACGCGCTGAAGACGATCGACCTCGAATGGCAGAACGGCGGCGCCTACGCGCTGCTCGGCCCCTCCGGCTGCGGCAAGACGACGCTCCTCAATATCATCTCCGGCCTGATCGTCCCCTCCGAGGGCCAGGTCCTCTTCGACGACCGCGACGTCACCCGCCTCGCCCCGACCGAGCGCAACATCGCCCAGGTCTTCCAGTTCCCGGTCATCTACGACACCATGACCGTCTACGACAACCTGGCCTTCCCGCTCCGCAACCGCGGCGTCCCCGCGCCCGCCGTCGACGCCCGCGTCCGCGCCATCGCCGACCTCCTCGAGCTCGGCCCCATGCTCTCCCGCCGCGCTTCCGGCCTCAGCCCCGACAACAAGCAGAAGATCTCCATGGGCCGCGGCCTCGTGCGCGAGGACGTCAACGTCATCATGTTCGACGAGCCGCTCACCGTCATCGACCCCCACCTGAAATGGAAGCTCCGCTCCAAGCTCAAGGAGCTGCACCTCCGCGTCGGCGCCACCATGATCTACGTCACCCACGACCAGACCGAGGCCCTGACCTTCGCCGACCAGGTCGTCGTCATGCAGGAGGGCGAGGTCGTCCAGGTCGGCACCCCCGTCGACCTCTTCGAGCGCCCCGCCCACACCTTCGTCGGCCACTTCATCGGCTCGCCCGGCATGAACATCCTCCCCTGCGAGACCCGTGACGGCACCGCCTTCCTCGCCGGCCACCCCATCGCCACCGCCAACCGCGCCACCGGCCGCGGCCGCCCCGAGCTCGGCGTCCGCCCCGAGTTCGTCTCTCTCGGATCCGCGGGCATCCCGGCGGAAGTCATCCGCATCGCCGACGTCGGCCGCCACCGCGTGGTCGAGGCCCTCGCAGCCGGCGCCCGCGTCAACGCGCTACTCCCCGGAGACGCCCTCGTCGCGACCGGCCCGGCGCATCTCGTCTTCGCCCCGGAGCAGACCCGCATCTACGAGGAAGGCTGGCTGGCGGGAGGCGCACCATGAGGACCGAGAACCAGCGCGCCTGGCTCTT
>NZ_CALLYO010000078.1 GCF_937858865.1 uncultured Amaricoccus sp.
GGTGACGGTGTTCGGCATTCTGAATCTCACCGAGGACTCCTTCTTCGATGAGAGCCGGCGGCTAGACCCCGCCGGCGCTGTCACCGCGGCGATCGAAATGCTGCGAGTCGGATCAGACGTCGTGGATGTCGGACCGGCCGCCAGCCATCCGGACGCGAGGCCTGTATCGCCGGCCGATGAGATCAGACGTATTGCGCCGCTCTTAGACGCCCTGTCCGATCAGATGCACCGTGTTTCAATCGACAGCTTCCAACCGGAAACCCAGCGCTATGCGCTCAAGCGCGGCGTGGGCTACCTGAACGATATCCAAGGATTTCCTGACCCTGCGCTCTATCCCGATATTGCTGAGGCGGACTGCAGGCTGGTGGTTATGCACTCAGCGCAGCGGGATGGCATCGCCACCCGCACCGGTCACCTTCGACCCGAAGACGCGCTCGACGAGATTGTGCGGTTCTTCGAGGCGCGGGTTTCCGCCTTGCGACGGAGCGGGGTCGCTGCCGACCGGCTCATCCTCGATCCGGGGATGGGATTTTTCTTGAGCCCCGCACCGGAAACATCGCTGCACGTGCTGTCGAACCTTCAAAAGCTGAAGTCGGCGTTGGGGCTTCCGCTATTGGTCTCGGTGTCGCGGAAATCCTTCTTGGGCGCCACCGTTGGCCTTCCTGTAAAGGATCTGGGTCCAGCGAGCCTTGCGGCGGAACTTCACGCGATCGGCAATGGCGCTGACTACGTCCGCACCCACGCGCCTGGAGATCTGCGAAGCGCAATCACCTTCTCGGAAACCCTCGCGAAATTTCGCAGTCGCGACGCCAGAGACCGAGGGTTAGATCATGCCTAGCATTCACCTTCCGGCCGCCCGCTAGCGGACCCTGGTCAGGTTCCGCGAAGGTGGGCGCAGACATGCTGGGCTCGTCAGGATCAAACTGCACTATGAGGCGGCGGTTCATACCGCGCCAGGGGAGCGAATGGACAGCGAGGAGCCTCCGAACGTTCGGGTCGCCTGCTCGGGTGATATCGACGAGGTTGTGCGGCTGATGCACGACGCTGCGGCGTGGATGTCCGCCAAGGGAACGCCCGCCTGGGACGTCGCGCGGATCGACCGGACATTCGCGGAGACCTTCGTCCTGAGATCCGAGCTCCTAGTCGCGAGTTGCAGCGACGGCATCGTCGGCTGTTGCACCTTGTCGGCCGAGGATCCCGAGTTCTGGCCCGACGCCCTCAAGGGGGAGGCCGCATATCTGCACAAGCTCGCGGTGCGACGGACACATGCGGGCCGGGGTGTCAGCTCCGCGCTGATCGAGGCTTGCCGCCATGCCGCGCGAACGCAGGGGTGCGCCAAGCTGCGGCTCGACTGCCACCCGAACCTGCGTGGCCTATACGAGCGGCTCGGATTCACCCACGTCGACACTTTCAATCCCGGCTGGGATCCAACCTTC
>NZ_CALLYO010000079.1 GCF_937858865.1 uncultured Amaricoccus sp.
GAAAAGTATCGGTCTCGCGAGCGTCGCGTAGTAGGCGGCGGGCGCCGCGCCTGCTACCTTCCCGGATGTTGCTCAAGTCCGGACCATACCGGGCGGCGCAGGGGAGGACTGAATGACGCCCGACCTCGAGGTCGTACGCATCGGCCAGGCGGAATCCTTCAAGGCGTGGGAGCACGGCTATCCGTTCCGCACCGTGCGCTGGCATTTCCATCCCGAGTACGAGCTGCACTATGTGGTCGCCACCAGCGGGCATTACTTCGTGGGCGACTTCATCGGCGCCTTCGAGCCCGGCAACCTGGTGCTGACCGGGCCGAACCTGCCGCACAACTGGGTGAGCGAGGTGGCGCCGGGCGAGCGGGTCGGCGTGCGCAGCCGGGTGGTGCAGTTCACCGAGGGCTTCGTCGCCGAGGCGATGCGGCTGATGCCCGAGCTCGCGCCGCTCGGGGCGACGCTGGAGGGGAGCCGCAGCGGGCTGCTCTTCGGGGCGGCGACCTCGGGGCTGGTCGGGCCGATGCTGCGCGAGCTGGTGCGGGCGCGGGGCATCCGGCGGATCGAGGTCTTCATGGCGGTGATCGGGGCGCTGAGCCGGGCGCAGGACGCGCGGACGCTGGCGAGCGCGCGCTATCTGCCCGATCCCTCGGGCTTCATGTCGGCGGGGATCAACGAGGCGCTCGCCTATATCAACGACAATCTGACCGAGCCCTTCGCGGTGGCGGATCTGGCGCGGATCGCCGGGCTGTCGCCGGGGGCCTTCTCGCGCAGCTTCCGCCGGCATACCGGGCTGACGCTGGTGCAGTTCGTCAACCGGCTGCGGGTCAACCTCGCCTGCCAGCTGCTGATGGGCGATCCGGCGGTGCGGATCACGGACGTCTGCTTTTCGTCCGGATTCAACAACATCTCCAACTTCAACCGGCAGTTCCTCGCCCAGAAGGGGATGACACCGACCAAATTTCGCGCTCTTCTCGGCGAGAACGAGGCGGCGGCGATGGCCGCGCTGAGCGCGGAAAACGGAGAAAGGGCAGGGGTGCGGCAGCGCGTGCCGGCCTGAACGAAGGGCTCCGGCCGGCGGCGCCGGCGGATGCCGATGAAGACGCAACGGAGGATGAGGATGACGACGCTTTCGCTACGACTGACCAGCGCCGCGGCGCTCGCGTTCGGGCTGCTCGGCAGCGCCGCCTACGCCCAGGAGGGGCTGGTGGCGTTCCTGATGCCCGACCAGGGCTCGACCCGCTACGAGGAGCACGATTTCCCGGGCTTCAAGGCGGAGATGGAGAAGCTCTGCCCGGACTGCCAGGTGGTCTACCAGAACGCCAATGCCGACGTGGCGCTGCAGCAGCAGCAGTTCAACTCGGTGCTGACCCAGGGCGCCAAGGTGATCGTGCTCGACCCGGTCGATTCGAAGGCGGCGGCCTCGCTCCTCAGCCTGGCGCAGAGCCAGGGCGTGAAGGTGATCGCCTATGACCGGCCGATCCCGGACGTGCCGGCGGACTTCTACGTCTCGTTCGACAACAAGGCGATCGGGAAGGCGATCGCCGAGAGCCTGCTCGCGCATCTCGAGGCGGAGGGGGTGCCGACCGACACGGGGGGTGTGCTGCAGATCAACGGCTCGCCGACCGATGCGGCGGCGGGGCTGATCCGCGACGGCGTGCACGAGGCGCTCGACGCGGGCAAGTACCAGAAGCTCGCCGAGTACGACACGCCCGACTGGTTCCCGGCCAACGCGCAGGAGTGGACGAGCGGGCAGATCACCCGCTTCGGCGAGCAGATCGTTGGGGTCGTCGCCGCGAACGACGGCACCGGGGGCGGGGCCATCGCCGCCTTCAAGGCGGCGGGCGTGGATCCGCTGCCGCCGGTGACCGGCAACGACGCGACGATCGCGGCCCTGCAGCTCATCATCGCGGGCGACCAGTACAACACCATCTCCAAGCCCTCGGAGATCGTCGGCGCGGCGGCGGCAAACGCGGCCGTGCAGTTCCTGAAGGGCGAGACGCCGGAGCCGAAGGCGACGCTCTACAACACGCCGTCTGAGCTCTTCGTGCCTGTGGTGGTGACGCGGGAGAACCTCAAGGCCGAGATCATCGACAAGGGGATCAACACTGCGGCCGAGCTCTGCGTCGACCGTTACGCCGAGGGCTGCAAGGAGCTCGGCATCGAGTAAGCTCTCGCGCCCGGCCGTCCGTGGCCGGGCGTTCCCTTCTCTCGATCGGGGAGCCCTGGCGCATGGCGGAGCCCATCCTGAGCCTCAGCGGCGTTTCGAAGAACTTCGGCGCGGTCTCGGCGCTGACCGACATCGAGCTCGACGTCCATCCCGGCGAGGTGGTGGCGCTGGTCGGCGACAACGGCGCCGGCAAGTCGACGCTGGTGAAGATCCTCGCCGGCGTGCATGCGCCGAGCTCGGGGGAGATCCGCTTCCAGGGGCAGCCCGTCGCCATGAGCGGGCCGAGCGACGCGCTCGAGCTCGGGATCGCCACGGTGTTCCAGGA
>NZ_CALLYO010000080.1 GCF_937858865.1 uncultured Amaricoccus sp.
GCCTGACCGAGGCCGGCCTCGCGATCGGCCTGCCGCAATGGAAGGTGCTTCTCTACATCGTCGGCCCGCTCGCCTTCCGCCGGCTGATCCCGCCGCTCGGCAACCAGTTCATCGTCTCGCTGAAGGACACCTCGCTCTTCATCGTCATCGGCGTCGGCGAGCTGACCCGGACCGGTCAGGAGATCATGGCCTCGAACTTCCGCGCGGTGGAGATCTGGACCGCCGTCGCCATCCTCTACCTCGTCATGACCGGCACGCTGACGCTGACCCTGCGGCTGATCGAAAAGCGCATGAGGATCCTGTGAGCATCATCGAGTTCCACAAGACCTCCAAGCACTTCGGCACGCTGACGGTGCTCGACGAGGTCGACCTCTCCATCGACGTCGGCGAGGTGGTCGTGCTGATCGGCCCCTCCGGCTCCGGCAAGTCGACGCTTCTGCGCTGCATCAACGGTTTGGAGCAGATCACCGGGGGCGACCTCGTCGTCGACGGAATCTCGGTCAAGGCCGGCACGCGCCAGCTTCGGCAGATCCGCCAGGAGGCCGGCATGGTCTTCCAGCAGTTCAACCTCTTCCCGCAGATGACCGCGCTCGAGAACGTCGCCTTCGGCCCCCGCAAGGTCCGCGGCCTTGGCAAGGCGGAGGCCGAGGCGCAGGCGATCGAGCTCCTGAAGAAGGTCGGCCTCGCCGAGCGAGCGAATCACCTGCCCTCGGCGCTCTCGGGCGGCCAGCAGCAGCGCGTCGCCATCGCCCGAGCGCTCGCCGTCCGCCCCAAGGTCATGCTCTTCGACGAGCCGACCTCGGCGCTCGACCCCGAGCTGAAGCAGGAGGTGCTGAACGTCATGCGCAGCCTCGCGCAGGAGGGGATGACCATGGTCGTCGTCACCCACGAGATGGCCTTCGCGCGGCAGGTCGGCACGCGGCTCATCTTCATGGAGCACGGCAAGATCTCCGTCGACGGCCACCCCGCGGAGATCCTCTCCCGCCCGCCGAGCGACCGCCTGAAGGACTTCCTCCAGCATGTCGAATGAGCGGGCCCTCGGCTGGGTCCGCCTCGGCGGCGCGCCCCGGGAGATCGGCCGCGCCCTCGGCCGGGCCGGCCGCGACGCCGTCCACCGCCACCTCCTGCCCTCGGCGCCCTGGGCCGAGATCACCGCGCCGCGCCACGCCGCCCGCGTCGCCCGCCTCGCCGCGGCGACGCGCGCCCGCTTCCCCTCCGTCCTCGCCGAGATCGAGGGGCTGGCCGAAGGCCTCGGCCTGCCCTTCGCGCAGGTGATGGCCTGGAACAGCCGCGGCGACCTGCGCGCCGCCGCGCC
>NZ_CALLYO010000081.1 GCF_937858865.1 uncultured Amaricoccus sp.
GCGTAGTAGAAGGCGTCGAGCGAGGGGTCGAAATCCGGGTCCGTCCAGGTCCCGGGCTCGTCGCCCGCTTCCCCGGCATGCGGCTCGCCGCCGAGCCGACACCGGGCCCCGGCCCTGCCCGCAACCGCGGCATCGCCCTGGCGCGGGCGCCGATCGTCGCCTTCACCGATTCCGACTGCATTCCCGATCCCGGCTGGCTGGCGACGGTCCTTGCCACCTTCGCCGCCGACCCGGCCTGCGCGGCCCTCGGCGGCTCCGTCCGGGTCTTCGCCGCGACGCCCGAGCGGCCGAACCTCGCGGAGGCCTTCGATCTCGTCTACGGGTTCCGCCAGGAGCTGACGATCGCCCGGCACGGCTTCTCCGCCACCGCCAACCTCGCGGTGCGCCGCGAGGTCTTCGCGGCGGTCGGCGGCTTTGCCGGCCTCTCGGTGTCGGAGGACATGGAATGGGGCCGGCGGGCGAAGCGCGCCGGCTTCCCGACCCGCTTCGTGCCGCAGGCGGTGGTGGCGCACCCGGCACGCCGCTCGATGAGCGACCTGCGCCGACAGTGGGACCGGCACGTCAGCCACTACTGGAGCATGCAGCCGAAGACCGTCCGCGGCCGGGCGGAATGGGCGCTGAAGGCGGCGGCGATGGCGGCCTCGCCGGCGGCGGAGATCCCGCGCATCCTCGGTAGCTGCCGGCTGCGCGGAGCGCGCCAGCGCCTCGCGGCCTTCCGCGCCCTCGCGGCCATGCGTCTCTACCGGTCGCGGCGGATGTTTGCCGAGCTCGCCGATCCTGCCTCACGGCAGCGCAGCGCCCGCTGGAACCGCTCCTGACGTTCCGCGCGCGGAACGTCAGCCCGCGACAGGCCCGGAGCGGTCAGTCGCGGGACCAGCCGGTCGGCCGGCCGAGCAGGTCTTCGAGCTTCGCCACGTCCCCGGCGTAGCGGCGGCGCAGCCGCGCGCGGGTGTCCGGCCGGAGCTCCGGCTTCTCGAAGCTCACCGCGCCGCGCACGCTCGCGCTGAGCCGCGTGCGCAGGCCGAGCGGCAGGGCTTTCCGCACGGCCCCCTTCAGCCGCTCGTTTCCGAGAAACGCGGCTACGAGCGGCGACTTCGCCCGGCCTCCCGCATTGGTCTGCGGCAGATCCGTCGCCGGCAGCGATACGCCGAGGAAATTCTCGAGCCGCCCGCGCACCAGACTCATGTCGCGGACCATCTCCTCGAACATCACCACGAGCACCCGCTCGGGCCCGAAGAGGTCGAGATAGCGCGCCACCGGGGCGGCGTAGGTGCCGCCGCCCTCGTAGTCGAACATGTCGGAGAAGCCGGCCTCCCGCCGCGCCGCGCTCAGGGCGAAGGCTTCCTCGAACGGCAGCGTCTCGCGGCCTTCCGACCAGAGGTGGACGTATTGCGAGAAGACCTTGGCCGCCGGCTCGCGCAGGAGGATGAGGATCCGCGCCTCGGGTGCGAAGGCGTGCAGCC
>NZ_CALLYO010000082.1 GCF_937858865.1 uncultured Amaricoccus sp.
GGGCCGGCGGGCGCGCCGCCGAGGGCCCGCGCCTCGCGCCCGGGCCGCTGCGCTCGTCCGAGGAGAGCGTCATGGCGAAGATCAAGGAGGCGGTGCGGGCGCGCGAGGCCGCCGTCGCCGCCGGCACCCCGCCGCGCGCCGCCGCCCGCGGGGCGGAGGAGCCCGAGGGCGATCTCGCGGTCCTCGAGCGCGACCCGGCCCGCGAGGAGGCGCCCGACGAGGCGCCGGGACCGCGGGTGCAGCCGGCGCGCGCCCGCCCGCTGCCGAAGAGCGCCCGCGCCCGCTCCGAGGAGGAGCCGCAGTTCGAGCTCGACCCCGACGCGCCGGAGACCTGGCGCACGCCCCCGCTCTCGCTGCTGCAGAGCCCCTCGACGATCGTGCGCCATCATCTCTCGAGCGACGCGCTCGAGGAGAATGCGCGCATGCTCGAGACGGTGCTCGACGACTATGGCGTGCGGGGCGAGATCACCTCGATCCGCCCCGGCCCGGTCGTCACCATGTACGAGCTGGAGCCGGCGGCGGGGCTGAAGGCGAGCCGCGTCATCGGCCTCGCCGACGACATCGCCCGCTCGATGTCGGCGCTGGCCTGCCGCTGCTCCACCATCCCCGGCCGCTCGGTCATCGGCATCGAGCTGCCGAACGAGCACCGCGAGAAGGTGCTGCTGCGCGAGATCCTCGCCGCCAGGGGCTTCGGCGACTCGGCGCACGCGCTGCCGCTCGCGCTCGGCAAGGACATCGGCGGCGAACCGGTGATCGTCGATCTGGCGCGCATGCCGCACCTGCTGATCGCCGGCACCACCGGCTCCGGCAAGTCGGTCGCGATCAACACGATGATCCTGAGCCTGCTCTACAAGCTGTCGCCCGCCGAGTGCCGGCTGATCATGATCGACCCGAAGATGCTGGAGCTCTCGGTCTACGACGGCATCCCGCATCTCCTCTCCCCGGTCGTCACCGACCCGAAGAAGGCCGTCGTGGCGCTGAAGTGGGTGGTGGCCGAGATGGAGGAGCGCTACCGCAAGATGTCGAAGATGGGCGTGCGCAACATCGACGGCTACAACGCCCGGGTGAAGGACGCGCTCGAGCGCGGCGAGGCCTTCACCCGCACCGTGCAGACCGGCTTCGACGAGGAGACCGGCGAGCCGGTCTTCGAGACCGAGAGCTTCCAGCCCGAGGCGATGCCCTTCATCGTCGTCATCGTCGACGAGATGGCCGACCTGATGATGGTCGCCGGCAAGGAGATCGAGGCCTGCATCCAGCGCCTCGCGCAGATGGCGCGCGCCTCCGGCATCCACCTGATCATGGCGACGCAGCGGCCCTCGGTCGACGTCATCACCGGCACGATCAAGGCGAACTTCCCGACGCGGATCTCCTTCCAGGTGACCTCGAAGATCGACAGCCGCACCATCCTCGGCGAGATGGGCGCCGAGCAGCTGCTCGGGCAGGGCGACATGCTCTACATGGCCGGCGGCGGGCGGATCACCCGCGTGCACGGGCCCTTCGTGTCGGACGAGGAGGTCGAGGAGGTGGTGCGCCACCTCAAGTCGCTCGGCATCCCGGACTACGACGACGGCATCGTCGACGGCCCGGGTGCGGAGGAGGAATCCGACATCGACCTGGTGCTCGGCCTCGGCGGCAACACCCAGTCGGACGACGCGCTCTACGACCAGGCGGTGGCGATCGTCGCCAAGGACCGCAAGTGCTCGACCTCCTACATCCAGCGCAAGCTCTCGGTCGGCTACAACAAGGCCGCCAAGCTGGTCGAGATGATGGAGGAGCAGGGCGTCGTCAGCCAGGCCAACCACGTCGGCAAGCGCGAGGTGCTGGTGCCGGAGCGGTGAGGCCC
>NZ_CALLYO010000083.1 GCF_937858865.1 uncultured Amaricoccus sp.
GGCTGTTGATGTTGAGGAGCACCGTCTGGCTGAGCGGCACCAGCGCGGCGCCGGCGATGCCCTGCAGCGTGCGGAAGACGACCATCTCGGTCAGGCTCGTGGCCATGCCGCAGAGCATCGAGGCGACGACGAACCCGGCGACCGAGGCGATGAAGAGCTCGCGCAGCCCCATGCGGTCCGAGAGCCAGCCGGTGACCGGCGTCATGATCGCCGAGGCGACGATGTAGGAGGTCAGCACCCAGGTGATCTGGTCCTGCGCCGCCCCGAGCGAGCCCTGCATCGAGGGCAGCGCGACGTTGGCGATCGTGGTGTCGAGCACCTGCATGATCGTCGCCAGCATGATCGAGAGGGTGATCAGCCCCTTGTTGGCGACGGCCGGCGTCCGGGGCGGCGCCGCAGCCGCCCCGGCTCCTCCGGCGGCGCTCATCGCGCCGGCGCCGCCACCGCCGTGTGCCCGCCGAGCCCGAGGGCGGCGAGGGCATGCGCGACCGGGCGCGGCAGCCCGCGGACGTGGCCGGTGTCGACCTCGACGCTGGCGCTCATGCCGGTGCGGAGCGCCGGCAGCGCCTGCCCCGGCTCGAGTTCGACCCGGAGCGGCACGCGCTGCACCACCTTGACCCAGTTGCCGCTGGCGTTCTGCGCCGGCAGGAGGGCGAACTCCGAGCCCGTGCCGGCGCCGATCGAGTCGATCTCGCCCTTGAGCGGACGGTCCGGGAAGGTGTCGAGCGTCACCTCGACCGGCTGGCCCTCGAGCATGTGGGTGAGGTCGGTCTCCTTGAAGTTCGCCTCGATCCAGGTCTCGTCGGTGGCGACGAGGGTCACGACCGGCACGGCCGGGGTGACGTACTGGCCGTGCTGCAGCCGCGCGGTCTGGCTGACCACGCCGTCGACCGGCGCGCGGACGGTGGTGTTGGCGAGGTCGAGCTCAGCGCCGTTGAGCGCGGCCAGCGCCTCGAGCACCGCCGGGTGGCGGTCGGTGGCGATGTCCGGATCGCCGGCGAGCGCGGCGCGGGCGGAGAGCACCCGGCTTTCGGCCTGGGCGAGCGCGCCCTTGGCCTGCTGCAGCTTGAGCGCGCTGTCGTCGGCGGCCGCCTGCGGCACCACGCCGCCGCGGAAGAGCGCCTGCTGGCGGGCGTCCTGGGTCTCGGCCGTCGCCAGCGCCTCGCGCGCGGTCGCGGCCTCGGAGACGGCCTGGGCGTAGGCGGCCTTCAGCTTCTCGACCTCGAGGCGGGCCGATTCGAGCTTGGCGCGGTCCTCGTCGACGACGCTGCGGTAGACCGCGGGGTCGATGGTGAAGAGCGTGTCGCCGGCCCTGACCGCCGCATTCTCGCCGACCAGCACCGCGTCGATCTGGCCGCTGACCTGCGGCATCACCGAGACGCGGTCCTGCTTCACGTAGGCGTCCTCGGTCGCGACGTAGCGCCCGCCGGTCACCCAGACGTAGCCGCCGGCCAGCGCCAGCGCGAGCGGCAGCGCGACGATCAGCAGTCGCCGCCGGCCGCGCGGGCGCGGCGCCGGGGCGGGTTCGGGCCGGGCGCCGGCGGGCGGCTCCGGGCGGAGCGGCGTGACGTCCTCGGGCGACGGCCCGGAATTCGGCTGGGCGGTCATGCGATTTCCCTTTGCGCCGGCTGGCGGTCGGTTGCGGCGTCGGGCTCGGTCTCGGCGGCGCTGAGGTTGGCGATGATGGTGGCGAGCCCGTCGTGCAGCGCCTGCCGCTCGGCCGCGCCCATCCCGGCGAGCACCTGCTCGTAGAC
>NZ_CALLYO010000084.1 GCF_937858865.1 uncultured Amaricoccus sp.
TATGCCTGTCCGCTCGAATTCTCGCGCGGGAACCAGGCGATGATCGACATGATCTACGACGCCGCCGGACCGGCTGGAGCGTCCTCCGGGTGAACGCGCGCGCGCCCCGCACGACCCCTGCGTTAACTCCTGGTCACGGCCGCAAATCGTATGGCCGCTTTCCAGCCCCTTTCCGGCCGCATTCCAGTCCGCCCAAGTCGCTGTTAACACGAACGGAATCCCCCTCGAGACCGATTCCATCCGCCGGAGGCCGCATGACGTCTCCCGAGGGCGAATTGTTGCGCGGTCCCGGCTCTGATAGGATGCGCGCTGCGGGCCGGCGGGGTTCGCCCGGCCCCGGCGGGGAGGCGAGAATGACCGCTTACAACGTCGTTCGCATGCGCGTTAAGCCCGAGTTCCTCGATGCATTCCTGGCCCACTACCGCGAGCGTCCGATGGACATGCCGGGGTTGAAATCGATGACGCTCGTGCAGACCGGCGAGCGCGACTTCTGCCTGATCGGCGAGTGGACCGGCGTGGATGCGATCGCCGCGGCGCGGACGAGGATGATCGCCAACCTCGACGCGCACCGCGGCAAGCTCGAGGATCTAGGCACCGGTCTCGGGGTGACCGATCCGGTCTCCGGCGAGGCGGTCGTAGAGCGCCAGGCCTGAGCGTCGCGACTTCAGCAATAGGCAATACTTGCGCCTTAGGCCTATGCTGTGACATCGGAGTCGCGGGCGGACGGTTTCCGTTGATGCCGCTTGTCCATGGTCGGACTTTCTGTAACTGGTTTCTTGAGTGGGTGTTGGATGATGACCGCAAGACTTTGCGCCTCGCTTCTCATCGGGGCTGTCGTGCTGGCGGGATGCGTGCCGGAGGACGTGGCTCCGGTCGAGGTCGCGCCGCCTGTCGCCGCACCGCCGGCGTCGAAGGCCCTGGCGGTCGAGCCGCCCGACCCGGCGCTGGTCGCGATGTACGCCTCGCGCGCCGACGGCGAGAGGACCATCCCGGCGATCGACGTGACCCAGTTCCACCGCGGACTGCTGCGCAACGAGGTGGACTATCCGACGACCGAGGCGCCGGGCACCATCGTCATCGACACGCACGGGCCCTTCCTCTATCTGGTCGAGGGCGAGGGCAAGGCGACCCGCTACGGCATCGCCGTCGGCCGCGAGGGCTTCGGCTGGACCGGCAGCGGGGTGATCGCCCGCAGCGCCAGGTGGCCGCGCTGGACCCCGCCGCCCGAGATGATCGAGCGCGATCCCTCGCTCGCCAAGTGGCGGGACGGCCAGCCGGGCGGGGTGACCAATCCGCTCGGGGCGCGGGCGCTCTACATCTACTTCAACGGACAGGATTCGGGGTATCGCATCCACGGCACCAACACGCCGAAGTCGATCGGCTGGGCCGCTTCCTCGGGATGCTTCCGGATGCTGAACCAGGACGTCATCGACCTCTACGACCGGGTGCAGATGGGGGCCAAGGTCGTCGTCATCTGACGCCCCAGCCGGGCCTGCCGGCTCACGGGTGGTCGATCGGCGCCTTCGGGTGCGGCTCGACACCGAGGCGGCTGGCCTGGCGCACGATGCGGCGTTCCACTGCCGGCGGCCCGTTGCCGCGGTGGAGCTCGCGCAGGCGGTCGCTCGGGCCGGCGTCCGCCTTGGTGCGGCGCATGTTGTGGCGCACGTATTCCACCCAGGTCGGCGTCTGGTAGCTCTCGACCCAGATGCGCGGGTCCTCCAGATCGCGCGCGAGCGTCCAGGCGCGGGCCCCGTCGCGGCGGCGGATGCGCTGCCGTTCCGCCATCAGGTCGAGGAACTCCGGCACATCGGCCTCGTCGATCACGTATTCGACGTTGATCTTGATCGGCCCGCTGCGCGGGGTGAGCGGGAGCTGGACCTTCGGCTCGCTCCACCGATTGAGCGGGTCGAGGTCGAGCTCGGCCCGCGCCGGCAGCGGCAGGTAGAAGCCCGCGGCCCCGGCCGCGATCATCGCCGCCGCCGCCCAGAGGAGCGCCTCGGCCGCCCCGTTCGACTCGGCGACCATGCCCCAGAGCCAGCTGCCGAGCGCCATGCCGCCGAAGGCCGCGGTCTGGTAGAGCGAGAGCGCCCGCCCGACCACCCAGCGCGGGGTCGAGAGCTGCACTGTGGTGTTGAAGAGCGCGAGCGCCAGCACCCAGCAGGCGCCGCCCACCATCATGCCGAGCCCGGCCAGCCACGGCCCGCGGGCGAGCGCGAGGACGGTCGCGCAGACCGCGAAGCCGACGAAGCCGAGGCGCACGATCCACTCGCTCGAGAGGAGGTAGCGCAGCCGTCCGCCGATGAAGGCCCCGCCGATCGCCCCGACGCCGAAGGCGCCGAGGAGGCCGCCGTAGACCAGCGGCCCGCCCTGCTCCATGTTGCGCGCGACGAGCGGCAGGAGGGCGGTCACCGAGACGGCGGTGAGGCCGAAGAGGAAGGCGCGCAGCACGACCTTGAGGATCGTCGGCGACATCGCGACGTAGCGCAGCCCCGCGGCCATCGCCGAGGCCAGCCGCTCGCGCGGGAGCGTGCGCGGGGGGAGGTCCGGCCGCCAGGCGTAGAGCACGCCGATGAGGCCGATGTAGCTGAGGCTGTTGACCGCGAAGGCGGCGGCCGCGCCGGCGGCGGCGACGATGAGGCCGCCGATCGCCGGGCCGACGCTGCGGGTCATGTTGAAACCGACGCTGTTGAGCGCCACTGCCGCCGCGATGTCGGCGCGCGGCACCATGTCGCCGACCGAGGCCTGCCAGGCGGGATTGTTGAGCGCGGTGCCGCAGCCGATGAGGAAGGTGAAGCCGAGGAGCGTCCAGGGGGTGAGGACGCCCATCCAGGCGGCGACGGTCAGCGCGACGGACACGCAGAGCATGAAGCCCTGGGCGACCAGCATCACCCGGCGGCGGTTGAAGTTGTCGGCGATCGCGCCGGCGGCCAGCGAGAAGACCATGATCGGCAGCGTGGTCGAGGCCTGCACCAGCGCCACCATGTTGGCCGAGGAGGTGATCGTCGTCATCATCCAGGCGGCGCCCACCGCCTGCACGAGGCCGCCGAAGTTCGACACCAGGCTGGCGAGCCAGATCGCCCGGAAGATCGGGCTGCCGAGCGGGGCGAGCGCCGAAGCGCGGGGTCTCGGTTCCGGGTCCATGCTCGGGTGCGGCGCTTCCTTCCAGGTGGCGATCATGCTGAAACATCGCCGCGACACAACCTCTGCCGCGCTTGCCGCTCGCGACGGCGCGTGACAGGTTGGCGGCGGAGCCGAGGGCGACGTCGAGAGGGGAGTTGCAGATGGGCATCGAAAGCGGAAACGGCGGCGAGCTCCGCCGCACCAGGGGGCGCGGGCAGCTGTACGAGAGCATCATCGACACGGTCGGCGACACGCCGGTGGTGAAGATCAACCGGCTCGCGCCGTCCCACGTCGGCCTCTACGTGAAGGCGGAGGCGTTCAATCCGGCCGCTTCGGTGAAGGACCGGATCGCGCTCAACATCATCGAGGCGGCGGAGCGCGACGGGACGCTGAAGCCGGGGCAGACGGTGGTCGAGGCGACGAGCGGCAACACCGGGATCGGCCTGGCCATGGTCTGCGCCGCCAAGGGCTATCCGCTGGTGGTGACGATGGCCGACAGCTTCTCGGTCGAGCGGCGGCAGCTGATGCGCTTCTTCGGGGCGAAGGTGGTGCTCACCCCGCGCGCGGCGAAGGGGTACGGGATGTACGTGAAGGCGAAGGAGCTGGCCGAGGCGAACGGCTGGTTCCTGGCGCACCAGTTCGAGACGCCGGCCAACGCGGCGATCCACGAGAGTACGACGGCGGCGGAGATCCTCGGCGACTTCGCCGGCAAGCGGCTCGACTATTTCGTGTCGGGCTACGGGACCGGCGGGACGGTGGCGGGCGTCGGGCGGGTGCTGAAGAAGAGCTTCCCCGACGCGAGGATCATCCTCTCCGAGCCGGCCAACGCGCAGCTCGTCGGCTCGGGCGTGGCGCAGGAGCGCACGGCGGAGGGGGAGCCGGCCAGCGGGCATGGCTCGTTCGAGCCGCATCCGATCCAGGGCTGGACGCCGGACTTCATCCCGCTGGTGCTGCAGGAGGCGATCGACGGGCATTATTTCGACGAGGTCATTCCGATCGCGGGGGCCGAGGCGATGAAGTGGTCGCGCGAGCTGGCGGCGAAGGAGGGGATCCTGGCCGGGATCTCGGCGGGCGCGACCTTCGGGGTCGCCGTGCAGGTGGCGGAGGCTGCGCCGGAGGGATCGGTGATCCTCGCCATGCTGCCCGACACCGGGGAGCGGTATCTCTCGACGCCGCTCTTCGAGCCGTTCGGGGCGGAGATGAGCGAGGCGGAGCTGGAGCTGATGCGCTCGACGCCGGGGTATCAGATCGGCTGAGGCCGGCGTCCGATGTGCGGGCGCTACATGGTCACCTCGGCGCAGGAGGCGATGGCCGTGCTCTTCGAGGCGGAGCTCGGGGAGCTCGGCCCCGAGGTGGCGCGGCCGAACGTCTCGCCGACCGAGCCGGTGCCGGTCGTGGTCAGCCGCGAGGGCGAGCGGTTCGTCGTGCCGATGCGCTGGGGGCTGCTGCCGCCCTTCTACCGGACGGCGAGCGGGGGGCCGCTGCTCATCAACGCGCGCTCCGAGGGGATCGCGGAGAAGCCGGCCTTCCGCGAGGCGGTCAGGGCGCGGCGATGCCTGCTGCCGGCGGACGGCTTCTATGAATGGCAGGGGGAGAAGGGAGCGCGGGTTCCCTTCGTGGTGCGGCCGCGGGCGGGCGGGATGATCGCCTTCGCCGGGATCTGGCAGGACTGGAAGGGGCCGGAGGGATGGATTTCGACCTGCGCCATCGTCACCTGCCCGGCGAACGCGACGCTGGCGGGGGTGCACGAGCGGATGCCGGTGGTCATCGCGCCGGAAGATTTCGCGCTCTGGCTGGGCGAGGCCGGGCACGGGGCGGCGCGGCTGATGGTGCCGGCGCCGGAGGAGGCGCTGGTGGCCGAGCCGGCCGACGCGGCGACGCGGGAGATGCTGGGGCGGCGCGCGGCGCCGCCGCCGGGGCTGGTCGCGCTTCGGGCGTGATTTCGCACGCGAAACTATACTTAAGCTATTGAGTTTATTCAATTACGTCGGGTTAACGGATCCTGAATCGCACTTTTGGCCTGCGGGTCAGCCTTTGCCGGGGAGGGTGAGGCCGGCGTTGCGGGCGTAGACCTTGGCGACGGCGGCGTCATCCTCCTGGCCGAGGCCGGAGCCCTGGGCGGCGAGGAACTGCTGCAGGGCGGCGGCGGCGATGGGCGCGGAGAAGCGGGCGCTGCGGGCGATGTCGAGGACGATGCCGAGATCCTTCGGCCAGATGTCGATCGAGCTTCGCGGCGCATAGTCGCCTTCGATGACGTGCGGGGCGCGGTTCTCGAGCATCCAGCTGGTGCCGGCGCATTTCGAGATGACCTCGAG
>NZ_CALLYO010000085.1 GCF_937858865.1 uncultured Amaricoccus sp.
TGAACGATCTCGTGCGCCCGGCGATGTACGACGCCTGGCACGACATCGTGCCGGTTGCCGAGCCGGCGCCAGGCGCGCCGCTGGTTCCCGTCGACGCGGTGGGGCCGGTCTGCGAGACGGGCGACACCTTCGCGGTCGGCCGGCTCCTGCCGCCGCTCGCGCCGGGGGATCTCGTGGCCTTCCGCTCGGCGGGCGCCTATGGTGCCGCGATGGCGTCGGAATACAACTCCCGGCCGCTGGTGCCGGAGGTGCTGGTCTCAGGCGATCACTTCGACGTGGTGCGGGCGCGGCCGAGCTTTGACGAGATGCTGAAGCGGGATACCATTCCGGCATGGATCGGGCGAAGGGGCTGAGCCGATCGGAGGCAGGTCGTGACGGGAGTGCCGGGCGGATGAGGGCGGAGCGCCGCGCGGGCCGGGGCGGCGATCCGTTGCGGCGTGTCCTGCGGCGGAGCCGCGCCGCGATGGCGCTCGAGTCGTTCACGCGCGCCTTCTGGCCGTTCGGCTCGGCGCTGGCCTTCGTCTGGGCGGCGCTCGCCTTCGGGCTGGCTGAGATCACCACGCGCCCGCAGCTGATGGCGCTGGCCGGGGCGGCCGGGGTGCTCCTCCTCGCGCTTCTCGTGCGCGGCATCATGCGGTTCCACTGGCCGGGCGAGGCCGAGGCGCGGGCGCGGATCGACGCGGTGCTGCCGGGGCGGCCGCTCGCGGCCCTCTCGGACGAGCCGGCGCTCGGGCGCGACGATCCGGCGGCGCAGAGGGTCTGGGCGGCGCATCTCGCGCGGATGCGGCGGCTCGCGGCGACCGCGCGGCCGGTGGTACCGGACCTGCGCCTCGCCGGCTACGACCGCTGGGCGATCCGGCTCATGGCGCTGGTGGCGCTGATCGCCGCCGGCCTCTTTGCGCGCGACCGCGGCGTCGAGGCGGTGGCGACCGCGCTCGCGCCGGTGCCGGGCACGGCGGTGGCGGCGGGCCCGAGCTTCGAGGGGTGGGCCGAGCCGCCGGCCTATACCGGGCGGCCGACGGTCTATCTGCCCGAGGTCGCGGCGGGCTCGACCGTGGCGGTGCCCGAGGGCACCGAGGTCACGATCCGCGTCTACGGCGAGACCGACCGCTTCGCGATCGAGGAGGACATCTCGGGCGGGGCGCCGGCGGCGCTCTCCGAGGCGGCGCCCGGGATCGGCACCGCCGAGTTCCCGGTGGCGGCGACGGGCGAGGTCGCGCTCAGCCGGTCGGGGCGGGAGATCGGCGCCTGGTCCTTCGTCATGGAGCCCGACCAGCCGCCCGAGATCCGTCTCGCCGGGCCGGTCGAGGCGGCGCCGACCGGCGAGACCCGGCTGCCCTACGAGGGCAGCGACGACCACGGGATCACCGGGGCCGAGGCCGAGATAGCGCTCGACGTTCCCCGGGTCGACCGCCGCTACGGGCTGACGGTCGAACCGCAGGCGCGCCCGGCGCTCGAGGCCGAACTGCCGATGCCGCTGACCGGCGGCACCCGGGAGATCGACGACGCGCTGGTCGAGGACTTCTCCAAGCATCCGTTCGCCGGGTTGCCGGTCACGGTGACGCTGGCGGCGGAGGACGCGCGGGGGCAGGCGGCGGAGAGCGCGCCGGAGGCGGCGGTGCTGCCGATGCGGCGCTTCTACGATCCGCTGGCGCGGGCGCTGGTCGAGCAGCGGCGCGACTTGCTCTGGTCGACCGAGAACGGCCGGCGGGTGACGCAGGTGCTGCGCGCCATCTCCAACCATCCCGACGCGGCCTTCGACAGCCCGCGCGCCTATCTGGTGGTGCGGGCGGCGATCCGGCGGCTGGCGGAGGCGGAGAAGGCCGGCACGGTCGCGGCGGTGCAGGACGAGGTCGCCGAGGCGCTCTGGCAGGCGGCGGTGCAGATCGAGGACGGCAACCTCGGCGACGCCAAGGAGCGGCTGGCGCGGGCCAAGGAGCGGCTGCAGCAGGCGCTGCGCGAGGGGGCCTCCGACGAGGAGATCGCCCGGCTGATGGACGAGCTGCGCCAGGCGACGCGCGACTATATGGAGCAGATGGCGCGCGACGCCATGCGCAACGGCGAGATGCAGCAGGCCGAGATCCCGCCGGGCCAGACCATGACCCAGGACCAGATCCAGGAGCTCATGGACCGCATCCAGGAGCTCTCCGAGCAGGGGCGCAAGGCCGAGGCCGAGGCGCTGCTCGAGATGCTGCAGCAGATGCTCGACAACATGCAGATGATGATGGGCCAGGGCGGGCCGGGCGAGAACGGCCAGGGCCAGCAGTCGATGCAGGGCCTCGCCGATGCGCTGCGCGAGCAGCAGGGGCTGGCCGACGAGAGCTTCCAGCAGCTGCAGCGCCAGTTCCAGCGCGGCCGGAACGGCCCGTCCGGGCAGGGCGAGCAGGGCTGGCCGGGCGACGAGGCGGCACCGGATGGCCAGGCGCAGGGCGGCGACCCGGGGTCGCTCGCCGACCGCCAGGACGCGCTGCGCCAGCTGACCGAGGAACTGCAGCGCGGCCTCCCCGGAGAGGCGGGCGAGGCGGCGCGGGAGGCATTGCGCGAGGCCGAGCGCAACATGGGCGAGGCGGCCGAGGGGCTGCGCGAGGGCGACACGGCCGGCGCACTCGACCGCCAGGCCGACGCGATCGACAACCTGCGCGAGGGGATGCGCCAGATGGGCGAGGACCTCCGCCGCGCCGAGGGCAACGGCCAGGACGGCCAGGGGCAGCTCGAGGGGAGCGCCGCGGCGGAGAACGGGCGCGACCCGCTCGGCCGGCCGAGCGGCGGGCGCGGCGGGATCGGCACCGACGAGAACATGCTGCCCGAGGTCGACAGCGCCGCCCGCGCCCGCGCGCTCCTCGACGAGATCCGCCGCCGGGTGGGCGAGCAGATGCGGCCCGAGCTCGAGCTCGACTATCTCCGCCGGCTGCTCGATCTCTTCTGAGCGGGCAGACAGGGATCGATGTGCGCGCGCACGCGGTGGGCACGCGTGCCCCGAGATCAAGCCGTTGATATCATGCGGAATTATTTCCTGTATAGACAACGTCTATACAGGAGCGGCTTCGGCGGCCGGCTAGCGGTCCGGATCGCCGATCAGCTTCTCGATCTCGCCCCGCCAGTGGTCGACGGCCTCGCCGTAGGCGGTGAGCGCGGGGGCGGCCTGCGGCACCTGCGCGGCGATGGGGGCGCGGTAGAGGTAGGCGGCGAGCGCGAGCGCGGCGAGGAGGAGCGCGAGCAGGAAGCCGCGGGCGAAGCGGCTCCGCGACGGCGGCGGGAGTTCCGCTGCGGGGGCCGCGGGCTCGCCGAGCTCGAGCCGGGACGCGGGCTGCGGGCGGGGCGGGGCGGAGAGGGGGGCGGGCTGGGAGACCGCCGGGCGTTCGGCCGGCTTCGGCGGTGTGGCCGGCCGCGGCGGCAGGTGGACCACCACCGGGGACTCGGCCGGCTGGGCTTCGGGCTGGGGCGCCGGGGCCGTGTCGGGGGCCGTGTCGGGGGCCGCGGCGGGCACGAGCGCCACCGGGGCGGGTGCCGGCATCGGCCGCGTGCCGGGCGACCAGGACTCGAGCCGGCGCAGGATCTGGTCCTCGGTCAGGCCGGCGCCGGGGCCGCCGCGGACGAACCAGCGAGTATGGCAGGCGGTGCATTGCACATGCCGGCCGGCGGCGGGGACCATGCCCTCCGGGACTTCGTATTCGGCGCCGCAGTTCGGGCAGTTCAGGCGCATCGCCACCTCGGTCGGGAGCCGGCTCGGCGCGGCCGAATCGGGGTGCGTCCGTTCTAGCGGCGGCATCCCCTCATTCCAAGCCGCGCCACCGCAGCGCCACCGTTGCGCCACCGTTGCACCGGGCCGCGGCGTCTGTATAACTCGCGCCGCAGGCGACGGAGAGGACCCGGTGATCGAGTTCGAGGAGGCGGGCTTCAGCTACGGCACGCGGACGGTCCTGAGGGACGTGACCCTGTCGCTGGCTCCCGGCGCCTTTCATTTCCTCGTCGCGCCCTCGGGCGCCGGCAAGACGACGCTGCTCAGGCTCTGCTGGCTCGATCTCGCGCCGACCGAGGGGCGGGTCCGGCACTTCGGCCGCGACATCGGCCGGCGTGATCGGAGCGCGATTGCCAGCCTGCGCCGGGCGGTCGGGGTGGTGCAGCACGACTGCCATCTGATCGAGCATCTGTCCCTGGCCGAGAACGTGGCGCTGCCGCTCAGCGTGAGCGGGATCGCGCCCGAGGAGCGGGCCGACGACGTGGCGGCGCTGCTGGCCTGGGTCGAGCTCGGCCATCGGGCGCGGGCGCTGCCGGGCCAGCTCTCGGGCGGCGAGCGGCGGCGGGCGGCGCTGGCGCGGGCGCTGATCCTGAGCCCGGAGCTCGTGCTCGCCGACGAGCCGACGGGCGGCGTCGACCGGACGACCGGGCTGGGGGTGATGACGCTGCTGCTCGAGCTCAGCCGCATGGGCAAGACCGTGCTCGTCGCCACCCACGACACCGACCTCGCCGAGAGCGTGCCGGGGGCGGTGGTGCTGCGGCTCGACGAGGGGCGGGTCTGGGTCGACGAGGCGGTGGCGTGAGCGGCCGGCTGGGCTGGCTCCGCGGCGATCCGATCGCGCTGCGCGTCGTGCCGCCGGGCGGCTGGTCGGCGGCGACGCTCGGGCTGCTCGCAGGCGTCCTCGCCTTCTTTGCGGTGCTGGCGCTGGCGCTGACGCTGGCGGCCGGGCGGCTGGCGGCGGCCTGGGAGGGCGAGGCCGGCGAGACGGCGACGCTGCAGGTCTTCGCCGGCGAGGAGGTGATCGAGGCGCAGGCGCGGGCGGCGCTCGACGTGCTCCGGCAGACGCCGGGGGTCCGCTCGGTGCGGATGGTCGATCTCGCCGAGCAGGAGAAGCTGCTCGAGCCCTGGCTCGGGCCGGAGGTGCCGATGGAGAGCCTGCCGCTGCCGCTGCTGATCGAGGTCGCGACCGACCCCGAGGTGCTCGACGTCGCCGCGCTGGAGGCGCAGCTGGCCGAGGCGGCGCCGGGGGCGGTCTACGACGACCATACCGCCTGGCGGCTGCCGCTGGTCGAGACGGCGGGGCGGGTCGGCCGCTTCGGGCTGGCGAGCCTCGTCCTCCTCGCGCTGGCGCTCGGGGCCGGCGTGGCGCTGGCGGCGGAGCGGGCGGTGGCGGTGAACGCGGCGGCGATCCGCACGCTGCGGCTGGTGGGGGCGGAGGACGGCTTCATCGCCGGCGGCTTCGCCCGGCGGCTGGTGCTGCGCGCCGGGGCGGGGGCGGTCGTCGGGACGGCGGCGGGGATGGTCCTCGTCGCGCTGCTGCCGCAGGGGAGCGAGCCGGGGTTCTTCCTGGCCGGGATCGGGCTGACCGGCTGGCAGTGGCTGTTGCCGCTCCTCGTGCCGGTGGCGGCGGCGGGCGTCGCCTGGGGCGCGGCGCGGGCGGCGACGCGGCGCGGGCTCAGGCGCTGGAGCTGAGCATGCTGCTTTTCCGCTCGCTCGTCTTCGACGCGGTGCTCTACCTGCTGATGGGGGTCATGGGCATCCTCGGGGCGCCCCTCGCGCTCTGGTCGGTGGACGGAGCCTATGCGGTCTGCCGGGCCTATTGCGGGGCGGTCCTCTTCTGCCTCCGGGTGATCTGCGGGCTGAGGGTCGAGGTGCGGGGCGAGGTGCCGAAGGGGGAGGTTCTGGTCGGCTCGAAGCACCAGTCCTTCCTCGACATCCTCATCCTCTTCCGGGCGCTGCCGCGGGCGAAGTTCATCATGAAGAAGGAGCTGCGCTGGGCGCCGATCCTCGGGCTCTACGCGCTCCGCATCGGCTCGACGCCGGTCAACCGGGGGGACCGGTCGAAGGCGATGAAGGCGATGGTCGCCCATGCCGGCGAGGCGCGGGAGCCGCGGCAGCTGGTCATCTATCCGCAGGGGACGCGGGTGGCGCCGGGGGCGCGGCTGCCCTACAAGGTGGGGGCGGGGGTGCTCTACGAGCGGATGGGGGTGCCCTGCGTGCCGGCGGCGACCAATGCCGGGGTCTTCTGGGGGCGGCGGAGCCCCTA
>NZ_CALLYO010000086.1 GCF_937858865.1 uncultured Amaricoccus sp.
CCGCAAGCCCCCCTCGCCAGGGGCCGCCCCGGCCAGGGCCTGTTTGCCGGTGGGTCCCGAGCCCGCTTCTCACGCCTGGTAGAAGGCCGGCTGATAGACGACGGCGCCGGCCGGCGCCGCGCCCGCGATCACCAGCCGCATGAAATACGCGGCCGGCACGCCCGCGAAGGTCAGCGCCGGGTCCGCCTCGAAGCCGAAGCGGCGGTAGTAGCCCGGGTCGCCCAGCACCACGCATCCCGCCGCGCCGGCCCGGCGCAGCCGGGCCAGCCCCTCGCGGACGAGCGCGGAGCCGACCCCCTCGCCCTGCCGCTCCGGCCGGACCGACAGCGGCCCGAGCCCGAACCACCCCACCTCCTCGCCCCCGACCGTGACCGGCGAGAAGGCGACATGCCCGATCACCTCGCCACCGGCGACGGCCACCAGCGAGAGCGTCAGCCGCCCCGCCGCGCGCAGGCCCTCCACAATGGCGGCCTCCGTCCCCGAGCGGTGCTCCGCCACGGCGAAGGCCGCCTCGGTCACCTGCCGGATCGCCGCCTCATCGCCCTCAGCCTCGGGACGGATCAGCATGGCCCCTTCCCCCCGCGGCTCGTATATACAACGTCTATACGAGAAAATTATCCAGCTCTTTCAAACGGATACCGGCAGGGCGCACGCGCGCGCCCGCGCCCCTCAGGCGTCGACCGGCTCCTCCTGGTGGTTGCCCGCGTTCAGCCGCTCCGGCAGCGCGTTGGCCCAGGCCGAGATCGACCCCGCCCCGAGGCAGACCAGCAGGTCCCCCGGCCGGCACTCCGCCCGCGCGAAGTCGGCCAGCGCCTCCTCGCCGCCGAGCGGCAGCGCCCGCCGGTGCCCGTGCGCGATCAGCCCGCCGACCAGCGTGTCGCGGCTGATCCCCTCGATCGGCGCCTCGCCCGCCGAATAGACATCGGCGATCGCCACCACGTCCGCATCGTTGAAGCAGGCGCAGAACTGGGTGAAGAGGTCCTTCAGCCGGCTGTAGCGGTGCGGCTGGTGCACGGCGATCACCCTGCCCTTCGTCGCCTGCCGCGCCGCCTTCAGCACCGCCGCGATCTCCACCGGATGGTGCCCGTAGTCGTCGATGATGGTGACCCCGTTCCAGACCCCCACCTTGGTGAACCGCCGGTTCACCCCGCCGAAGGCGGCCAGCGCCGCCTTGATCGCCGTCGGCGGCACGCCGAGGTGCCGCGCCACCGCGATCGCGGCCAGCGCGTTCGAGACGTTGTGGTCCCCGGTCATCGGCAGCGTCACCCCCTCGATCTTCCGCTTCTCCCCGTTCAGCACCACGTCGAAGACGGCGCCCCCGTTCTCGTAGCGCAGGTTCCTGCCCTGCACGTCGGCCTGCGGCGAGAAGCCGTAGGTCGCCACCCGCCGGTCGGTGATCCGCCCGACCATCGCCTGCACCTCCGGATGGTCGATGCAGCAGACCGCCAGCCCGTAGAAGGGAATGTTGGAGACGAAGGTGTCGAACGCCGCCTTCACCCCCTCGAAGTCGCCGTAGTGGTCGAGATGCTCCGGGTCGATGTTCGTCACCACCGCGATCGTCGCCGGCAGCTTCACGAAGGTCCCGTCGCTCTCGTCGGCCTCCACCACCATCCACTCCCCCTGCCCGATCCGCGCGTTCGAGCCGTAGGCATGGATGATCCCGCCGTTCACCACCGTCGGGTCCATGCCGCCGGCATCGAGCAGCGCCGCCACCATCGAGGTCGTCGTCGTCTTGCCGTGCGTGCCGGCCACCGCCACGTTCGACTTCAGTCGCATCAGCTCGGCCAGCATCTCGGCGCGGCGGACGACGGGCAGCGCCCGCGCCCGCGCCGCGTCGAGCTCGGGGTTGCCCGGCTTGATCGCCGATGAGATCACCACCACCTGCGCCCGCTCGAGGTTCTCCGCCCGCTGGCCGATGAAGACCTTCGCCCCCTTCGAGGCCAGCCGCTCGGTGATCGGGCTCGCCTTGGCGTCCGACCCCTGCACGGTGAAGCCGTGGTTGAGCAGCACCTCGGCGATCCCCGACATGCCGATCCCGCCGATGCCGACGAAATGGATGGCGCCGATGTCGTGCGGCAGCCGCGTCTGTCCGTTCATGCCTCGGTCTCCTCCGTTCGGGCGAGGTCCTCGACCAGCGCCGCCAGATGCTCCACCGCGTCGGGGCGCCCCTCTCCCCG
This sequence comes from uncultured Amaricoccus sp., assembly GCF_937858865.1. Taxonomy (GTDB): domain Bacteria; phylum Pseudomonadota; class Alphaproteobacteria; order Rhodobacterales; family Rhodobacteraceae; genus Amaricoccus. The sequence continues at coordinate 2,178 of NZ_CALLYO010000086.1, forward strand.
GCTCGCCCGCGCCATGGCGGCCGCACCCTCGGGATCGCCGAGAATCGCCGCGATGTGCCCCGCGAGCACCTCGGCCGTCAACTCCTCCTCGCGGATCACGAAGGCGCCACCGGCGGAAACCAGCCCGGCGGCATTGGCCGCCTGGTGGTCGTCCGTGGCGTAGGGATAGGGGACGAGGATCGCCGGCCGCCCGATCACGCTGATGTCGGCGACCGAGCTCGCGCCGGCCCGGCTGACGACCAGCGTCGCCTCGGCCAGCCGGTCGGGCACGTCCTCGAAGAAGGCGCGCAGGTCGGCGGCCAGCCCGATCCGCTCGTAGGCGGCGCGCACCCGGTCCATGTCCTCGGGCCGCACCTGCTGGCTGACGCGGAGCAGTTCCCGGAGCTCGGGCGGAAGCAGCGCGATCGCCTCGGGCACCACGCGGGCGAAGACCCCGGCCCCCTGGCTGCCGCCGATGACGAGCAGGCCCATCGGATGCTCGCCCGGCTCGATGTAGGTCGCCCCCTCGCGGTCGAGGACCGCGCCCCGCACCGGGTTGCCGGTGTGCACCGCCCGCGCCCCCTCGGGCACCGCCGTCGGCCAGGTGCCGC
>NZ_CALLYO010000087.1 GCF_937858865.1 uncultured Amaricoccus sp.
CACCAGTTGGCATAGGCGACGAACATCCGGTTCTCGTAGGCCCGCGCCGGCACCAGCGTGCGCTGGACATGCTCGAAGCCGCGCGGGTTCGCCGTCGGCACCAGCAGGATCCCGGCGCCGCGCCCGGCGAGGTCGGCGACATGGCCGGGAAACTCGACGTCGTAGCAGACGAGGAGCCCGAAGCGCCGCCCGCCGAGCCCGAAGACCGGTGGCGGGGCACTGCCGCAGCGAAAACTCGCCCGCTCCATCGGCCCGTAGAGCTGGATCTTGCGGTAGTGCGCGAGGATCCCGCCGTCCGGCCCGATCGCGGTGGCCGCATTGTGGATGTCCCCGCCCGCGCGCTCGGCCCAGCCGAGGGTCAGGCCGCAGCCGGCGCCCGCGGCCATCTCGCGGAGGCGCGCGATCCAGGCGCCGTCCATCGGCTGGGCGAGCGCGGCGTGGAGGTCGGGGCGGTTGTAGCCCGGCAGGAACAGCTCGGGCAGGACCAGCATCTCCGCCCCCGCCTCCCGCGCCGCCGCCAGGCTCCGCGCCAGATGCGCGAAGGCCGCCGCGACATCGCCTCCCGTCGGCGTCGCTTGCGAAAGCGCGAGCTTCATGGCTATCCCTCCTCCGGCATCTCGGCGGCCGCCATCCCGCAATGCCATCCGCCGCTGCATCCTTCCAGAGGGTAGACGTAATGCCCGCTCTTTCCGCCTTCGGCCCCGACTTCCCCTTCGCCTACGACGCCTGGCTGACCCACCCCGCCGGCCTCGGCGCCATCCCGGCGGAGCGCCACGGCGAGCGGGTGGCGATCGTCGGCGCCGGCGCGGCCGGGGTCATCGCCGGCCACGAGCTGATGAAGCTCGGCCTCCGGCCCGTCCTCTACGAATCGGCCAGGTTCGGTGGCCGGCTGCGCTCGGAGATCTTCGAGGGCACCGAGGACGTCGTCGCCGAGCTCGGCGGCATGCGCTTCCCCGTCTCCTCGCGTGCCTTCTACCACTACGTCGACCTCGTCGGCTGCGAGAGCGCGCCCTTCCCGAACCCGCTCACCGAGGCGGCGGGCTCGACCGTCATCGACCTCGAGGGCGAGACCCTTTTCGCCCGCCGCCTCGCCGACCTGCCGCCGGTCTACCGCGAGGTCGCGGACGCCTACGACGCCGCCCTCGAGGAGGGCGCCGGCTTCTCCGCCCTGCAGGCCGCGATGCGCGCCCGCGACCCCGCCCGCGTCAAGGCGCTCTGGGATCCGCTGGTCAGGGACTGGGACGAGCGCACCTTCTACGAGTTCGTCACCACCTCGCGCGCCTTCCGCGCCCTCTCCTTCCGCCACCGCGAGATCTTCGGCCAGGTCGGCTTCGGCACCGGCGGCTGGGACAGCGACTTCCCGAACTCGATGCTCGAGATCCTGCGCGTCAACCTCTCGGGCTTCGACGAGGGCCAGCGCTACATCCGCGGCGGGGTCGAGCAGGTGCTGCACCGCCTCTGGCGCCTGCCGGCGCGCGCCGCCCACTGGCCGGAGGGCACCACGCTCGCCGCCCTCAACGAGGGCACGACGCGCGCCCGCGTCGTCCGCATCGCCCGCCACCCGTCGGGCATGCTGGCGGTGACCGACCGCTGGGGCCGCACCGACCTCTATGCCGCGGTCCTCGTCACCTGCCAGAGCCACCTGCTCACCACGGCGATCGAGACCGACGAGGCGCTCCTCGCCCAGAAGCTCTGGATGGCGCTCGACCGCACCCGCTACATGCAGGCGGCCAAGACCTTCGTCATGGTCGACCGCCCCTTCTGGAAGGACCTCGACCCCGCGACCGGCCGGCCGCTCCTCTCGATGACGCTGACCGACCGGATCACCCGCGGCACCTACCTCTTCGACGACGGCCCGGACCGGCCGGGCGTCATCTGCCTCTCCTATTCCTGGATGACCGACGCGCTGAAGGTGCTGCCGCTCGACGCCGAGAAGCGGGTCGAGCTCGCCCTCGCCGCGCTCGGCCACATCTACCCGAACCTCGACATCGCGAGCCACATCCGCGGCAACCCGATCTGCGTCAGCTGGGAGGCGGACCAGAACTTCCTCGGCGCCTTCAAGGGCGCGCTGCCCGGCCACTACCGCTACAACCACCGCATGTACGGCCACTTCATGCAGCAGGCGCTCCCGGCCGCCGAGCGCGGCATCTTCCTCGCCGGCGACGGCGTGAGCTGGACCCCGGCCTGGGTCGAGGGCGCGGTGCAGACCGCCCTCAACGCCGTCTGGGGCATCGCCCGCCACTTCGGCGGCGCCTCCGCCCCCGGCAACCCCGGCCCGGGCGACCTCTACCCGACCCTCGGCCCGATCGCGCTCGACTGACGCCGAAATCCCCACGCCGGCGCGCCCGGCCGATAATCGTCTATACGTTGTCTATACGAGAAATTCGCCCCAATGATTCCAGTGCCTTACGGAGCGGGCACGCGTGCCCGCCCGTGCGCGCGGCACGCCGGGCGGCCCTAGAAGAGCTCGCCCGCCTCCTCCTCGGCCTCCGCCTGCGGCGTCGCCGCGCCGGGGGCGGGACGGTTGTCGAGCAGCCCCGCGGCGCGCAGCTCGGCGACCCCGGGCAGGTCGCGGTCCGACTCGAGCCCGAAGTGGTCGAGGAAGCCTTGCGTCACCACGAAGGTCATCGGCCGCCCCGGCGTCATCCGCCGCCGCCCGAGCTTCACCCAGCCCATCTCCATCAGCTGGTCGATCGTCCCGGCCGAGATCGACACCCCGCGGATCTCCTCGATCTCCGCCCGCGTCACCGGCTGGTGATAGGCGATGATCGCCAGCGTCTCGATCGCCGCCCGCGACAGCTTGCGCGTCTCCACCACCTCCCGGCTCATCAGGAACCCGAGATCGGCCGCCGTGCGGAACGCCCAGCCCTCGGCGACCCGCACCAGCGCGACCCCGCGCCCCTCGTAGCGCCGCCGCAGCGCGGCCAGCGCCTCGGGGACGTCGCACCCCTGCGGCAGCCGCTCGGCGATCTCGCGCGCGTCGAGCGGCGCCCTGCTGGCGAAGAGCACCGCCTCGACCATCCGCTCCTGCTCGGAGAGGGGCGGGACCGCGAAGGCCCCGTCGGCGAAGAACCCGCGCGCCGTCTCGTTCATCCCGTCTCCTCCCGCCCCGCTGCCGGCCTCAGCCAGATCGGCTGGAAGGCCCCGTCCTGCCTCAGCTCGAGCCGGCCCGCGCGCACCAGTTCGAGCGCCGCCGCGAAGCTCGCCGCCGTCGCCGAGCGCCGCTTCGCCGGCTCGACCGCCCATTCCTCCGGCAGCCAGGCCGAGAGCCGCGTCCAGTCCATCGCCGTGCCGAGCATCCCCCGCATCCGCTCGAGCGCGAGCTCCATGGTATAGACCGGCCCCCGCGCCAGATGCAGCGGCGTGAAGTCGTCCTTGGTCTTGATCCGCGCATAGGCGCGCATCAGATCGACCAGCGAGGCGGTATGCACGATGCTGAGCGCCCGCGTCACCGCCTGCGGCTCGCCGCGGGCGAAGACGTCGCGCCCGAGCTGGTCGCGCGCCATCAGCCGCGCCGCCGCCTCGCGCATCGCCTCGAGCCGCTCGAGCTGGAAGGCGAGATGCGCCGCCATCTCGTCGCCCGACGGCCCCTCCTCGGCCGGGTCGGGCGGCAGCAGCAGCCGCGACTTCAGGAAGGCGAGCCAGGCCGCCATGACGAGATAGTCGGCGGCCAGCTCGATCCGGAGCCGCTTCGCCGCCTCGACGAAGGTGAGATACTGCTCGGCGAGCTTCAGGATCGAGATCCGCCTGAGATCGACCTTCTGCCCCCGCGCCAGCGTCAGCAAGAGGTCGAGCGGCCCCTCGTAGCCGTCCACGTCGACGACCAGCGCCTCCGCCGCCAGCCGCGCCTCGGTCGTCTCGATGGCGGCGAAATCCTCAGGCATCGGCGCCCTCCCGGAGCGCGGCGAACTCGGCCCAGAGCGCCGCCTCGTCCGCGCCCGCCGCCTCCGCCCGCCTGGCGAGCGCCGCCTCCGCCCGCGCCGCAGCCGCACCGGCCAATTCGGGCACCGCCGCCGCCACCGCCGCCATCTCCGCCGGATCGCCGTTGCAATGGAGGACGACGTCGCACCCCGCGGCGAGCGCACGCGCGGCCCGCTCGCCGAGCCCGCCCGACAGCGCCCGCATCGAGATATCGTCGGTCATCAGCAGCCCGCCGCAGCCGATCTCCTCCCGCATCAGCCGGACCACCACCGGCGACAGCGTGGCCGGCGCCCCGGGGTCGATCGCCGCATAGACCACATGCGCCGTCATCGCCATCGGCAGGTCGGCGAGCGCCCGGAAGGGCGCGAAATCCTCGGCGAGCGCCGCGCGGTCCGCCTCGACCAGCGGCAGCTCCAGGTGACTGTCGAGCGGCGCGCGCCCCTGGCCCGGCATGTGCTTGATCACCGGCAGCACGCCCCCGGCGAGCAGCCCCTCGGCCACCGCCCGTCCGATCGCCGCCACCCCGCCCGGATCGCCGCCGTAGCAGCGGTTGCGGATGATCGCATGCGTCTCCGCCCGCGCCACGTCGAGCACCGGCGCGCAGTCGACGTCGATCCCGGCCGCGCGCAACTCGCCGGCGATCAGCCGGTAGCGCAGGTGCATCGCCCGCCCGCGCCGCGCCGCCGGCAGGCGCGCGCACTCCTCGAGCGCCGGCAGCCACTCGCGCCAGTGGGGCGGCCGCAGCCGCGCCACCCGGCCCCCCTCCTGGTCGACGAGGACGGGCGCGTCCCGCCCGACGCTGTCGCGCAGCGCGTCCGTCAGCCGCCGCAGCTGCGCCGGGCTCTCGACGTTGCGGGCGAAGAGGATGAAGCCCCAGGGCGCCGCCTCGGCGAAGAATCGCCCCTCCTCCGGAGTGAGCTCCGGTCCCGCGCAGCCGAAGATGGCGGCGCGCGCGGCCATCTACTGCACGGTCACCGGGATGCAGGCGACCCCGCGCGAGCGCAGCGCCTCGCACATCTGCCGCGTCTCCTCCGCGTTCGAGAAGCCGGCGACCCGGAGCCGGTAGAAGACCCGGGCGTTGGCGGTCGTCCGCTCGACGAAGAGGCTCTTCGAGGAGAGGAGGTCGGGGTTCTTCGCCACCAGCTGCGACCAGGCGCGGCGGGTGATCTCCTCGCTGTCGAAGGCGCCGAGCTGCACGAGCCGCGTCCCCGGCCGCACGCCCGACGTCTCCGCCACCGGCGCCGCCGAGGCGACCTGGGTCGCGGCGGGCTTGGCCGCGGGCTTCGGGGCCTCGGTCCTGGCGGCCGCCTTCGTCTCCGCCGGCTTCGGCGGCGGGGCGGCCTTCGCCGGCCGCGGCAGGTTGGCCGGCCGGTTGCGCGGCCGCGGCCCGGCCTCGGCCGGCTCCAGCGCGGCGACCAGCTCGCCCGGCGCCTCGACCGCCGCGGCCAGCGGGTCGGCATCGCTGGGCGCAATCCCGGCGATATCCTCCTGCTGCGGCATCGGCAGGTCGCCCGACTCGCCGAGCACCCGCTCGGCGAGGATCGCCGGGGCGTTGACGACGAGCTCGCCCTGCGGCGCGTCCTCGGCCTTCAGCACCGCCGGCTCCGGCCTGGCCGGTGGCACGTCGCGCGGCATCGGCGCCGGGTGGCCGGCGAGGACGGTGTTGACCTCGAGCCCCTGGTGCGCGGCCTGCAGCCCGCCGGGGTTCTCCGGCTCGATCCGCGCCGGCCCTTCCATCGCCTTGATGATCGGCACCTCGCGCGCGTCGCGGGTGCCGAGGCGGAAGGACCAGAGGCCGAGGGCGGCGACCAGGGCGAGGAAGACCAGCGCGCCGGAGAGCTTGCGCAGGCCGTCGGGGATCAGGCGGTCGGACTGGCCGACCGCAACGGACTCGTAGTCGTCGCTGTAGAGATCGCGCATCGGGTGCTTGCCTGTTTTGACACACCATATCCTGTAGGTGCCGCTGCTCCAACCCCGAAATGTCTTAACGAATGCGTTTCCCGCATCTCGCCCTCGGGGCCGCGCAAGGATAACAGGCCCGCCCGCAATTACAACCGGATGCGGGTGGTGCCTCCTTCGCCTGGAACCCCGCTGCCGGTGCTCTGCGCGACGCTGGACGGGACGGGGGATTCCCCTACATCACCGCGCCCGTGGCGCCTCCACGCCGCTGCCTCCTGATCCCGCTCCGCGGCCACGGCGGCCCCGCCGCTCTCCCGGCGCCCGCTCCATCTTCTTGCCCCAAAATTTGCCCCCCCCGAGGAGCCTGCACGCAGTGCAGGCTCGCGCCGGGTGACGAAAAGCGGCGACGGCAGGGGAAGTAACGAAGCGTTAACCTGACGATTTCCTTCAATATCAACGGGATACTTATAGTTTCGCGCGCGAAATCCTGATTTCGCAGGAGCTCGGTGCGTCCGGAGAAGGTCACCGCATCTCGTCCATCGGCGTCACCCCGAGGATCCCGAGCCCCGCCTTGACAACGAGCTGGGTCGCCCGCACCAGCGCCAGCCGGGCGTGGCTGAGCGCCGGGTCCTTCTCGCGGATGAAGCGCAGCGCCGGGTCGAGCTTCCCCTGGTGCTGCAGCGCGTGGAAGTCCGAGGCGAGCTCGTGCAGGTAGAAGGCGATCCGGTGCGGCTCGTGCGCGGCGGCGGCGATCTCCACCTGCCGCGGCCACTCGGCGATCTTCCGCACCAGCGCGAGCTCACCCGGCGCCCCGAGCCGGCCGAGGTCGGCCGCGGCCAGCGTCCCGTCGTCGGTCGCGAGCCCCGCCTCCGCCGCCCGCTGCAGCACCGACTGGGCGCGGGCGTGGGCATACTGCACGTAGAAGACCGGATTGTCCTTCGACTGCTCGAGGACCTTGTCGAAGTCGAAGTCGAGCGGCGCGTCGTTCTTCCGCGTCAGCATCACGAAGCGGGTGACGTCCGGCCCGACCTGGTCGATCACGTCGCGCAGCGTCACGAAGGTGCCGGCCCGCTTCGACATCTTGAAGGGCTCCCCGCCCTTGAAGAGCCGCACCAGCTGGCAGAGCTTCACGTCGAGCGGCACCCGGTTCTCCGAGAGCGCCGCCACCGCCGCCTTCATCCGCTTCACGTAGCCGCCGTGATCGGCACCGAGCACGTCGATCAGCTCGTCGAAGCCGCGCTCGATCTTGTTGAAGTGATAGGCGATGTCGGGTGCGAAATAGGTCCAGCCGCCGTCGGATTTCTTCACCGGCCGGTCGGTGTCGTCGCCGAAGGCGGTCGAGCGGAAGAGCGTCTGCTCCCGCGGCTCCCAGTCCTCCGGCAGCTTGCCCTTCGGCGGCTCGAGCATGCCCTCGTAGATCAGCCCCCGCGCCGCGAGCGTGGCGAGCGCCGCCTCGATCTGCCCGGTGCCGTAGAGCGAGCGCTCGGAGAAATAATGGTCCATCTCCACGCCGAGGGCGGCCAGATCCTCGCGGATCATCGCCATCATCGCGTCCGTGGCGAACTCGCGCACCTCCGCCAGCCAGTACTGCTCGCCCTTGTCGAGCAGACGGTCGCCGTACTTCGCCTTCAGCGCCTCGCCGACCGGGATCAGATAGTCCCCGGGATAGAGCCCTTCGGCGATCGCCGGCTCGAGGCCGCAGGCCTCCCGGTACCGCTCGTAGGCCGAGCGCGCCAGCACGTCGACCTGCGCCCCTCCATCGTTGATATAATATTCCCGCGTCACCTCATGGCCGGCGAAGGCGAGAAGCCCGGCCAGCGCGTCGCCGAAGACCGCGCCCCGCACGTGCCCGACATGCATCGGCCCGGTCGGATTGGCCGAGACGAACTCGACGTTCACCCGCCGCCCGGCGCCCGTCTCCGAGCGGCCGAAGTCGCTCCCCGCCGCCAGCACCTGCGGGATCACCCCGAACCACTGCGCCGGATCCAGGCGCAGGTTCAGGAACCCCGGCCCCGCCACCTCGGCCGAGACGACGCCCGGCGCGTCCTTCAGCGCGTCCGCGAGCGCCGCGGCGATGTCACGCGGCGCCATCCGCGCCGGCCGCGCCAGCACCATCGCGGCATTCGTCGCCATGTCGCCATGCGCCGGGTCGCGCGGCGGCTCGACGGTGACGGCCGCGAGATCGAGGCCCGCCGGAAGCTGGCCGGCAGCCGTCAGCCGGGCGATGCCGTCGAGAACGAGCGCCTTGACTTGCGCGAAGAGATCCATGGTCCTTCCCCCTGATCGGGCAGCCGTTAGCATAGGTCGGCGATGCTCTCCAGCCGGGATCCTGCGGCGCTCCTCGCGCTCCTCCTCCTCGCGGCGCCGGCCGCGGGGCAGGAGATCCTGACGCCCGAGGCCTTCGAGGCGATGGCCGAGGGGCGGACGCTCCATTTCACCCACCTCGGCCGTCCCTACGGCGCGGAACAGTATCTGCCCGGCCGCCGCAGCATCTGGCGCTATGCCGACGGCAGCTGCACGCAAGGCCGCTGGTGGGCCGAGGGGGAGCGCATCTGCTTCCGCTACGACACGGACCCCGAGGCGCAGTGCTGGCGCTTCCTGCCCCGTCCGGGCGGCCTCGCCGCCGAGCGCCTCGAGGGCGCCGCCGCCACCGGCTTCACCGTCGAGATGAGCCGCGCCGACACGGCGCCGCTCGCCTGTCCGGGGCCGAAGGTCGGCACCTAGAAAAGTTGCCCCTGGCCGGGCTCGCTGTCCGGTTCCTTGCGGCCGGTCCGATCGGGCCGCGCGCCGACCCGCCCGTCGGCGAACTCGATTTCGAGC
>NZ_CALLYO010000088.1 GCF_937858865.1 uncultured Amaricoccus sp.
CCGGCGGGAAGGGGTCGGCCGAGGGCACCCGCTTCAGGCCGAGGAAGACGCAGAGATCCTCGGGCGAGCCGGGCAGCCAGTCGCGGTAGCGCCGCATCAGCCGCTTCGCCTCGGCGACGTCGTAGGCGATCGGCCCGGCGAAGACCTTTCCGACCGGATGCGCCCGGAAGAGGAAGCTCGTCACCACCCCGAAGTTGCCGCCGCCGCCCCGCAGCGCCCAGAAGAGCTCCGGGTGGCTGTCCGCGCTCGCCGTCACGAAGCTGCCGTCCGCCAGCACCACGTCGGCCTCGATCAGGTTGTCGACGGTCAGCCCGTGCTTGCGGCTGAGATAGCCGTGCCCGCCGCCGAGGGTCAGCCCGGCGATCCCGGTGCCGGAGTAGATGCCGGCCGGAAAGGCCAGCCCGAAGGCCGCGGCCGCATGGTCGACGTCGCCCTGCGTGCAGCCCGGGCCCACCCGCACCGTGCGCGCCTCCGGGTCCACCCGCACGCCGCGCATCGCCGAGAGGTCGACGACCAGCCCGTCCTCGACGCTCGCGAAGCCCGCGCCGTTGTGCCCGCCGCCGCGGATGGCGATCGGCAGCCCCTGGTCGCGACCGAAGCCGACCGCCGCGATCACGTCCGCCACATCGGCGCAGCGCGCGATCAGCCGCGGGCGGAGGTCGATCATCCCGTTGTAGACGCGCCGCGCCGCCTCGTAGTCGGCATCGCCGGCCGTCAGCACGTCGCCGCGCAACGCCGCCCGGAGCGACGTCTCCAAATCCTGGTCGAGCATGGAAAGTCTCCGCTGAAATGGTTGAGGCAATGGCCGGACGATAGCCGCGGAGGCCCGGCTGGCCTATGATCGGCCTGCCGGAAGACTTGCCCGAGCGTCCGGCTCTGCCAGGGGAGGCTCCGCATGGACGTCCTGTCCGACGTCCTCCGCGTCGTCCGCCTGACCGGCGCCGTCCTCTTCGACGTCCATGCCCGCCCGCCCTGGGCGGTCCAGTCCCCGGCCTCGCCGGCGCTCAGCGCCGCCATGCCGGGCAGCGAGCGCGTCCTCGCCTTCCACTTCCTGCTCGAGGGCGAGGCCTGGGCGCAGGTGATCGAGCGGGAGGGGACCCCGCCGCTCCGCGTCGCCGCCGGCGAGGCGGTGATCGTCACCGGCGGCCGCGAGCACGTCATCTCGAGCGAGCCCGGCATGCGCACCGCCCCGCGCTTCGACCTCTACCGCCGCCGCGAGGACCAGCGCCTGCCCTACGCCCTGACGGCGGGAGGCGGGGCCGGGCCGGAGGCCCGCCTCTCCTGCGGCTTCATCGGCTGCGACGCGCGCCCGTTCAACCCGGTCCTCGAGGCGCTGCCGCCGCTCCTCGTCGTCCGCCCCAACGACGAGCTGGTGCGCATGGCGATCGCCGAGAGCGAGGCCCCGACCCCCGGCGGCGAGACCATCCTCGCCCGCCTGAGCGAGCTCCTCTTCCTGCAGGCCATCCGCCAGCACCTCGCCGCCCTGCCGGGCGACGCCACCGGCTGGCTCTCGGGCCTGCGCGACCGCCACGTCGGCCGGGCGCTGGCGCTGATGCACGGCCAGCCGGCCCGGCGCTGGACCCTCGACGCGCTGGCCCAGGAGGTCGGCCTCTCCCGCTCGGTCTTCGCCGAGCGCTTCGCCGCCCTCGTCGGCCTGCCGCCCATGCAGTATCTCGCCACCTGGCGCCTGCAGCGCGCCGCCTGGCTGATGGAGGTGCAGGGCCTCGGCATCGCCCAGGCCGCCGCCGAGGTCGGCTACGAATCCGAGGCGGCCTTCAACCGCGCCTTCCGCAAGCGCCTCGGCATGCCCCCCGGCGAATGGCGCCGCGCCCGGGCGGCGGCGACCCTGGTTTCGCGCGCCCTGTAGGACGGCCGCTCCCGGGCGCTGCCCGAGGCAGGGCCTCGGGCGGGGACGGACGGGGAGGGCGCTGCCCTTCCTCCGTCACGCCCCCGGCGTCGCGGCCTCGATCTGGCGGATCACGTCCGCCCAGACCTCGACCGGCTGCGCGCCCGACAGCACGTATTGCCCGGCGAGGATGAAGGTCGGCACCCCCGTCACCCCCATCTCCTGCGCCGCCGCCACCTCCTGGCGCACCTCCGTCCGGTCGGCGTCGCCGGCCAGCAGCGCCGCGATCGCCGCCCCGTCGAGCCCCGCCTCCTCGGCCGCGCCGCGCAGCACCTCGGGGTCCGACACGTCCTCGCCGAGCTCGAAGTAGCGGCGGAAGAGCGCCATCGCCGTCCGCGTCTGCAGCCCCTCCGGCTCGGCCCAGCGGATCACCCGGTGGGCGTCGAGCGTGTTCGGCGCGCGCCCGATCCGGTCGAAGCGGAAGTCGATCCCGACCTCCCGCCCCATATCCACCAGCCGCCGGTGCGCCGCCTCGATCCGCGGGAGGTCGCCGAGCCGGCGGCGCATATAGTCCGCCCGGTCCATCCCCTCCGGCGGGATGGTCGGGTCGAGCTGGAACGGCCGCCAGCGGATGGCGAACGGATGCCCCTCCTGCGCCGTCACCGCCCGCATCAGGTTCGCCGCCCCGAGGTAGCACCAGGGGCAGACCACGTCCGAGACGATCTCGAGCCGGGTCACGCCCCTTCCTCCGGATGGTTCGGGTCGACCCAGCGCACCTCCTCGACCGCCTCGGCCGGGGTGATGTCGAGATTGACCACCACCGCCTCCTGGTCGCTCCGCACCACCACGCATTCGAGCGGATCCCCCGGCAGCGCGTTGATCTCCTGGTGCGGCACGTAGGGCGGCACGAAGATGAAGTCCCCCGGCTCCGCCTCGGCGGTGAACTCGAGGCGCTCGCCCCAGCGCATCCGCGCCCGCCCGCGCACCACGTAGATGATGCTCTCGAGATGCCCGTGGTGGTGGGCGCCGGTCTTCGCGTTCGGCTCGATCCGCACCGTCCCCGCCCAGAGCTTGTTCGCCCCGGCCCTGGCGTGGTTGATCGCCGCCGCCCGGGTCATCCCCGGCGTCTGCGCCGTGTTGAGGTCGAGCTCGCCCGCCTTCACGATCCGCACGCCCTCGGTCCGCCAGTCGATCCCGCCCACCGCTCAACCCTCCCTGAGCCTGCGCCGCAGCAGCTTGCCGTTCGCCCCCCGCGGCAGCGCCGCGACCGCCCGGAACACCCGCGGACACTTGTAGCGCGCCAGCCGGCCGGCGCAGTGCGCCGCCAGCTCCGCCTCCGCCACCGGCGCCTCGACCGGAACATAGAACGCCGCGATGACGGAAACACCCTCACGGACCGGCATTTCCACCGCCGCCGCCTCGGCGACGCCCGGATGCGCCGCCAGCGCCGCCTCGACCTCCGCCGGGCTCACCCGGAAGCCGCCCGCGTTCATCACCTCGTCCGCCCGCCCGAGATGGACGATGGCCCCGTCCGCGCGCATCCGCGCCCGGTCGCCGGTCACGAACCATTCGCCTCGGAAGGCCGCCGCCGTCTCCGCCGCGCGCCGCCAGTAGCCGAGCATCAGCCCCGGGTCCCGCCGCGACACCGCGAGCAGGCCGTCCTCGCCGCGCCCGAGCGGCACCCCGTCCTCGCCGATCACCGCCACCCGCCGCCCCGGCTGCGGATAGCCGGCGCAGCCGGCGACCGGCGGCCGCGCCGGCGAGAAGGAGACGTAGGTCGAGACCTCCGACATCCCGAGCGCCTCGTAGACCGGCCGCCCCGTCGCCGCCGTCCAGGCCTCCCTGACCGCGGCCGGCAGCGCCTCGCCGGCGCTCAGCCCGTGCCGGAGCGCCGGAAGCGCGCCCACCTCGCCGAGCATCTGCCGGTAGACGCCCGGCACGGCGGCGAAGATCGTCGCCCCGTGCGCCGCGATCAGCCGCGGCCAGACCGTGCGGTCCGCCGGCCCGGCGTGGATCAGCGCCGTCGCCCCGATCGCCCAGGGATCGGTCAGCCCGGCGCCGAGCGTGAAGGTCCAGTTGAAGGCGCCCGCGTGCAGCACCCGGTCCTCGGGTGTCAGCCCGTACCAGCCGTCCCACATCATCCGCCGCGCCCAGGCGGCGCGCTGCGCATGCACCACGCCCTTCGGCCCGCCCGAGGTGCCGGAGGTATAGACCATGTAGGCCGGATCGTCCGGCGCCGTCGCCGCATAGGGCAGGGGCTCGTGCCCCCGGAGCGCCGCGATCTCCCCCGCCGCGATCACCGGCGCCCCCGGCGCCTCGGGCAGCGCGAGGCCCGCGCCGAGGCAGACCAGCGCCGGCGCCAGGTCGGCGAGGATCGCCCCGACCTCCGCCACCGTCAGCTGCGCCGAGACCGCGACCGGCACCGCCCCGAGCGCGTTGGCGGCGAAGAAGAGGATCGGGAAGTCCGAGCTGTTGCCGAGCCGCAGCAGCACCCGCTCGCCCGGCCGCAGCCCCGCCGCCGCCAGCCCGCCCGCCGTCCGCCGCACCGCCTCGGCCAGCGCCCCGTGCGTCCAGCGCTCCACCACCTCGCCGGGCGCCCCCAGCACCTCGAGCGCCACCTTCTCCGGGCGCCGCTCCGCCGGCGCGAAGGTATGCGCCGCCATGTTGAACGGGGCGGGGCAGGGGGCGAAGGGCCCCTCGTCCCAGAGGGCCTCGCTCACCGGGCGAGCTCCCGGATCCCCGCCTCGAGCCCGGCCAGCGTCATCGGGAACATCCGCCCGCCCATGATCGCGGCGATCATCGCGACCGAGTGCGAATAGCCCCAGCCCGCCCGCGGCATCGGGTTGATCCAGACCGCCCGCGGCCAGGCGTCGAGCAGGCGGCGCAGCCAGACCTCGCCGCTCTCGGCGTTCCAATGCTCGTTGGCGCCCCCCGGCTCGGTGATCTCGTAGGGCGACATCGCCGCATCCCCGACCAGGATCACCCGGTAGTCGGGCCCGTAGGTGTTGAGCACCTCCGCCGTCGGCGTCTGCCGGTCCCAGCGGCGGCGGTTGTCGCGCCAGACCCCCTCATAGACGCAGTTGTGGAAGTAGAAGTATTCCAGATGCTTGAACTCGCTCCGCGCCGCCGAGAAGAGCTCCTCCACCACGCGCACGTGCGGGTCCATCGACCCGCCGACGTCGAGGAAGAGCAGCACCTTCACCGCATTGTGCCGCTCCGGCCGGGTGATCACGTCGAGCCAGCCCTGCTCCGCCGTGCGCCTTATGGTGGCCGAGAGGTCGAGCTCCTCCGCCGCCCCCTCGCGCGCCCAGCGGCGCAGCCGGCGCAGCGCCACCTTGATGTTGCGCGTGCCGAGCTCGACCGCGTCGTCGAGGTTGCGGAACTCCCGCCGGTCCCAGACCTTGACCGCCCGCCCGTGCCGCCCCTCGTCCTGCCCGATCCTGACCCCCTCGGGATTGTAGCCGAAGGCCCCGAACGGCGAGGTCCCGGCGGTGCCGATCCACTTCGAGCCGCCCTGGTGCCGCCCCTCCTGCTCGCGAAGCCGCTCGGCGAGCTTGCGCATCAGCGCCTCGAAGCCGCCCATCGCCGCGACCTCCTCCTTCTCCTCCGGGGTCAGGTGCCGCTCGATCAGCTTCCGCAGCCAGTCGGCCGGCAGCTCGGCCCGCGCGACGATCGCCTCGACCGTCAGCCCCTCGAGCCCGCCGAAGACATGCGCGAACACCCGGTCGAAGCGGTCGATCATCCGCTCGTCCTTCACCAGCGCCGCCCGCGCGAGATAGTAGAAGCCCTCCGCGTCGTGGAGCGCGAGCCCGGCGTCGAGCGCCTCGAGGAACGCCAGATACTCCCGGAGCGAGACCGGGACCCGCGCGGCGCGCAGCTCGGCGAAGAAGCGCCCGTACATGGCGGCTCAGACGAGCCCGAGCCGCCCGAGGACGACCACGAGCACGAGCGCCGCGAGCGCGAGCGCGATGCCGTGCCCGGCCGCATACTGCAGCCGGTCGGCCCGGTCGCCGCCCCGCCGCGCGGCGCGGCGCCAGCCGAGGAAGGCGCCGAGGACGAAGGCGGCGACGATCAGCATGAACCCCTCACTTCTTCTCGAGGCGGAGGAGGGCCGCGAGCTGCGCCTGCTCGCGGGCGAGCGCCCCGTCGGTGTCCCCGAAGCCATAGCGAGCCCAGCGGAGGCTGTCGAGGCGGGTGGCCTGCGCCGCCTGGGTGTCGCCGAGCGCCGCCAGCGCCTCGGCCTTCATCGAGAGGAGCCCGGCCAGGAGCACCGCGTTCTGCCCGGCCTGCGCCGCCGGGATGTGCCGGTCGGCGAGCTCGATCGCGAGCCGGTACTGCCCGGTGCCGAGCGCCAGCGCCGCGAGATGCACGCCGGCCTGCGCCGTGCGCACGTCGTCGGGGCCGAACTGGCGCATGAAGAGCGCATAGGCCTGGGTGAACTCGTCGGCCGCCGCCGCCGGGTCGCGGCGCAGGCTCAGCCGCCCGAGCGTGAGCAGCGCCACCCCGAGCCGGTGATCGACCGGCCGCATCTCGGCGGCGATCTCGGTCGCGAGGGTGGCCGAGCTCACCCGCTTCGACCGCGGCGCATCGCGCGAGAGCGCCGCCTCGATCGCCCGCGCCCAGGCCTTCGATTCCGGCTGGCGCGGCTGGCGCGGCAGCCCGCGCCCCTTCGGGTTCTCCCGGTCGAGGAGCCGCGGCAGCAGCCGCGCCACCTCCTCCCGGCTCATCCCGCTGCGGAGCTCCGGCTGGTAGAGCACGCGCAGCATCAGCATGTCGAAGGCCGTCGCCATGCCGTGGAAGTTGTCGTCGTTCCAGATCGAGTCGGGCAGCCGGTAGAGATCGTTCGCCGGCCCGAGCGCCTGGGTGATCTCCTCGGCCAGGCAGTCGCGCACGTCCTGCGGCGTGGTGTCGACCGGCAGGAAGATGGCCGCCTTGCCGAGCGTCTCCTGGTCGGACCAGCGCAGCCGCGCGTCGCTCCGGCGGTTGAGGAACCCGCGCCAGTCCGTCTCGCCCGGCACGATGAAGCAGGCCGCGGTCGGGAAGATGCGGCTGATCTCCTCGGCCGGGACCATCTCGAGCCGGATCTGCGCCGCCTCCGGGTCGTCGGTCACGGCGATGTCGATCCCCGCCTCGGTGCGCAGCCGCCGGGTGAGGTCGGCGAGGTCGGGCGCATAGGCCGCGAGCGCGGGCGAGGCGAGATAGACCCGCACCGGCTCCTCGTAGCGCAGCAGGTGGTCGAGCTTCTCGCCGCTCTCGAGGGCGAAGGTGAGCTCGAGGAAGTCCTGCGCCAGGTCGAGGTTGGAGCGGGCGACCCCGCTCGGCAGCGTGACCGCCCCGAAGCGGACCGAGGTGATCTCGGGCCGCGGCGCGGCCGTGCAGGCGGCGAGGCCGGCGACGGCCAGGCAGGCGAGGAGGGCGCCGCGCACGCTCACCCGCGGCGGTAGCGGATGAAGGGGGTGACCGTGGCGACCTGGTCGTAGAGCCGGCGCGCCGCGGCGTTGAAGGTCTGGGTCAGCCAGTAGACGTTCGGCCGTCCCGCGGCGTCGGCCGCGGCATAGACCGCCTCGATGAGCGCCCGCCCGACGCCCGCGCCGCGCGCCTCGGGGGCGACGTAGAGGTCCTGCAGATAGCAGACGTCCGCGATCTGCCAGCCGCTCCGATGGAAGATGTAGTGGGCCAGGCCGACCGGCTCGCCGCCCTGGAACGCGAGGAGGCCGTGATAGTCGCCGACCTCCGGGTCGACGAGGCGCGCGAAGCTCGTGGCGTATACCGCCTCGGGCAGCTCGGTCTCGTAGAAGTCGAGATAGCCGCGCCAGAGCCGCCGCCAGGCGGCCTCGTCCTCGGGCCGGACCGGGCGGATCCCGGTCACGCGGCGCCCTCCCGCGGCGGGTGGCTCAGCGGCGGTACTTGCGGGCGTTCGAGCGGGTCTTGGTGCGGATCGGCTTCAGCGCGGCGCTGGCGATGCGCGCCGGGTTGGCGCCGGTCGCCGCCGCCACGGCGGCCCGCTCGCTGGCCGCGGCGAAGGCGGTGGCCTTCTCCATCACCATGCCGACCGCCTCGGGACCGGTCATCTTGCCCTGCGACATCCTCATGCTGCGGCGCATGATGACCTCGCCGGCCGCCATCGACATCTCCTGGTAGGCCAGCGCGTACTTTATCCAGGCATTCGCAAGGCTTAGCTGCTCGAAAAACGCGAACATCGACGGAATCCCTCTTATGTTGCGGTGCACAATAGCATGCCCTCCCGGAAGTGTCACGCAAGAAAGTGGCGGCGGCCCTCACGACCGGCGGCCGCGCGCCATGAAGGCGAGGCGCTCGAACAGATGCATGTCCTGCTCGTTCTTCAGCAGCGCGCCATGCAGGCGCGGCAGCGCGCTCGCCGGGTCCTGGCGCAGGTCCTCGGGCGAGAGGTCCTCGGCGACGAGCAGCTTCAGCCAGTCGAGCACCTCCGAGGTCGAGGGCTTCTTCTTCAGCCCCGGCGTCTCGCGGATCTCGAAGAACTGGGTCAGCGCCGCCCGGATCAGCCGCGGCTTGATGCCGGGAAAGTGAACCTCGACGATCCGCGCCAGCGTCTCCTCGTCGGGGAAGCGGATGTAGTGGAAGAAGCAGCGGCGCAGGAAGGCGTCCGGCAGCTCCTTCTCGTTGTTCGAGGTGATGACGACGATCGGCCGCGTCCTCGCCCGGACCGTCTCGCCGGTCTCGTAGACGAAGAACTCCATCCGGTCGAGCTCCTGCAGCAGGTCGTTCGGGAACTCGATGTCGGCCTTGTCGATCTCGTCGATCAGCAG
>NZ_CALLYO010000089.1 GCF_937858865.1 uncultured Amaricoccus sp.
GCGACCCGACGACGGCGCTCGCGATGCTGAACGCGCAGGTGCAGGCGCAGTCGGCCTTCATCGCCTATGTCGACGACTTCAAGCTGATGATGTTCGTGACCCTCGCCGTCATCCCGCTCCTCGCCTTCATGCGCAAGCCGCGTGCTGCCCAGCCGGCCGCGGTGGCGGCGATGGAGTAGGGGGGTCAGCCACCGATCTCGTCCCGCGTGTAGTAGCCGCTCCCGACCAGCTTCTTCTCCCAGTTGGAGCGGTCGACGAGCACCGGCGCGAGCACCTGCGCCGGCACGGCCTTCGCGCCGTTGTTGTAGGTGCGGCCGTCGGTGACCGCCGGCGTCCCCCCGTCGAGCAGCGCCAGCACCATGCCGACCGCGGCCTGCGCCAGCGCGCGCGTGTCCTTGAAGACGGTAGAGTTCTGCCCGCCGGCGATGATCGAGCGCACCGAGGCGATGTCGGCGTCCTGGCCGGTGACGCAGGGCATCGGCATCTCGGCCGAGCCGTAGCCGACCGCCTCGAGCGCCGAGAGGATGGCGAGCGAGAGGGCGTCGTCGGGCGAGAGCACGCCGTCGAGCCGGGTCCGGCTGTAGTGCCCGGAGAGGAGGCTCTGCATCCGCGCCCCGGCGACGGCGGGATCCCATCCGAGCGTCCCGACCTCGTCCATCCCGGTCTGCCCCGAGCCGATGACGAGCCCGCCCTGGCCGATCGCCGGCTCGAGCACGCTCATCGCGCCGTCGTGGAAATCATCGGCGTTGCCGTCGGCGAGCGCCCCGCCGAAGATCTCGATCGCCCTGGGCGCGGCGGGGGAAAGCGGGCCGAGGCAGGCGAGGAGCGCCTGTCCCTGCAGCACGCCCACCTGGAAACTGTCGAAGGTCACATAGTAGTCGACGTCGGCGGTGTCGCGGATCAGCCGGTCGTAGGCGATCACCGGGATGCCCGCGGCATGGGCGCTCGCGAGCGCGCCGGCGAGCGCCGTGCCGTCGGTCGCGGCGACCACGAGCGCCCGCGCGCCGCGGTCGATCATCGCCTCGATCTGGGCGATCTGGTGCGGCACGTCGTCGCCGGCATAGGCGAGGTCGGCGGTAAGCCCCGCGCTCTCCAGCGCGGCGACCATGGCCTTGCCGTCGCGGACCCAGCGCGCCGGCTGCTCGGCCGGGAGCGCGATGCCGACCAGCGCCCCGCCCGTCTGGGCATGGGCCGGCGCCGCGCAGGTGGCCCAGAGCGTCGCCCCGACGAGGAAGCCCCGCAGCAGCCGCATCCCGGTCCCCTCCCGCAAATCCGGTCAGAAGAGCATTGCGCCCGGCGCGGCGTGCCGCAAGAGGCGCGCGCGACCCGCTCCGCCGGCTATTGAGCCGGCGGCCGGGCGGCATTAGCCTGCGCGCATGGCCGACCTCGCGACCCTCCCGACCCCGTGCCTTCTCCTCGACGAGCCGAGGATGACGGCGAACATCGCCCGCATCCACGGCCGGCTGGCCGGGACCGGCGTCAGCTACCGCGCCCACCTCAAGACCGCCAAGTCGGTCGAGGTGGCGCGCCGCCAGATGGCCGGGCCGCAGGGGCCGGCCATGGTCTCCACGCTGAAGGAGGCCGAGATCTTCGCCGATGCCGGCGTCGCCGACCTCACCTACGGCGTCGGCATCGCGCCCGACAAGCTCGAGCGGGTGCGGGCGCTCAGGGCGCGGGGCGTCGATCTCGGGATGATCCTCGACAGCGTCGAGCAGGCCGAGGCGGTCGCCGCCGCCTCGACGCCGGATCTGCCGCTCGCCGCGCTGATCGAGATCGACGCCGACGGCCACCGCTCCGGGGTGAAGCCCGACGACGCGGGGCTCCTGCGCGCCATCGCCGCCGCCCTGGCCCCGCGCGCCGAGCTGCGCGGCGTCCTCACCCACGCCGGCGAGAGCTACTTCGCCAAGGGGCAGGCGGCGCTCGAGGCGGCGGCCGAGGGCGAGCGGCTGGCCGTCGTCGGCGCCGCGGCGCTCCTGCGCGAAGCCGGCCATCCCTGCCCGGTGGTCAGCGTCGGCTCGACGCCGACGCTGATGGGCGCGACCTCCGTCGAGGGGCTGACCGAGTTCCGCGCCGGGGTCTGCGTCTTCTTCGACCTCTTCCAGGCCGGCGTCGGGGTCTGCTCGCCGGACGAGATCGCCCTCTCGGTGCTGACCGAGGTCATCGGCCACCAGAAGGACAAGGGCTGGACGATCACCGATGCCGGCTGGATGGCGATGTCGCGCGACCGCGGCACCGCGGCGCAGGCGGTCGACCAGGGCTATGGCCTCGTCTGCGACCTCGCCGGCCGGCCGATCCCCGACCTCGTCGTCGTCGGCGCCAACCAGGAGCACGGCATCGTCGCCCAGCGTGCCGGCGCGCCTTACCCCGCGCCGGACCTCCCGATCGGCACGCGCCTGCGCATCCTGCCGAACCACGCCTGCGCGACCGGCGCCCAGTACGACCGCTACGAGGTGGTCGGGCCGGAGGGCTGGCGCGCGAGCTGGCCGCGCTTCTCGGGATGGTAGGAGCCGCCATGCCCGCGAGCCTCTTCTCGCCGATCCGCATCGGCGGCCTCGACTTCCCGAACCGCATCGCGGTGGCGCCGATGTGCCAGTATTCCGCCGACGACGGCGTGGCCTCGGACTGGCATCTGCAGCACTGGATGATGCTCGCCATGTCGGGCGCCGGCATGGTGACCGTCGAGATGACCGACGTCGAGCGGCGCGGCCGGATCAGCCACGGCTGCCACGGGCTCTATTCCGACGCCTGCGAGGCCGGCGCCCGCCGGGCGCTCGACGCGGCCCGCCGGGTCGCGGCGCCGGGCACGAAGTTCGGGGTGCAGCTCGCCCACGCCGGGCGCAAGGGCTCCTGCCGCCGTCCCTGGGAGGGCGGCGGGCCGCTCCCGGCCGGCGAGGATCCCTGGCAGACCGTCTCGGCCTCGGCCATCCCCTATGCCGAGGGCTGGCACGTCCCCGAGGCGCTCGACGCCGAGGGGATCGAGCGGGTGGTCGCCGCCTTCGCCGCCGCCGCCCGCCGGGCGGAGCGCGCCGGCTTCGACTTCATCGAGCTGCACAGCGCGCACGGCTACCTGCTCAACCAGTTCCTCTCGCCGCTCTCCAACCGGCGCGAGGATGCTTTCGGCGGCGCGCTCGAGAACCGGCTGCGCCTGCCGCTCGCCGTCATCGCCGCGGTGCGCGACGCGGCGCCGGGGCTGATGCTCGGCGCCCGGCTCTCGGTGACCGAATGGACCGAGGGCGGGATAACCGTCGAGGAGGGGGTCGCCATCGCCCGCGCCTACCGCGAGGCCGGGCTCGCCTACATCTGCGCCTCCTCCGGCGGCAACGCGCCGCAGCAGAAGGTGCCGACCGGCCCCGGCTACCAGGTGCACCTCGCCGAGGCGGTGCGCCGCGGCGCCGGCATCGTCACCCGCGCCGTCGGCCTGATCGACGACCCGCGCCAGGCCGAGGAGATCGTCGCCGGCGGCCGCGCCGACATGGTCGCCCTCGGCCGCGCCTTCCTCGCCGACCCGCGCTGGGTCTGGCGCGCGGCCGCCGCCCTCGGCGCCGACTTCACCCCGCCGCCGCAGTACGCCCGCGCCGCCGCGCTGCCGCGGAAGTGGGTCGAGGCCGCCTGACGCCGCGGGACCGGCTCGCGCAACCGGCAGCCCTCCCCACCTGTCCCGCCCGAGGCCCTGCCTCGGGCAGCGCCCGACCCGCCCCCAGGCGGGCGCTTCTCGTCCGCCCGGTCGGGCGCTGCCCTCTCCGCGCTGGAGCGGCGGTTGGACAGGGCGTCACGCGATACGCCCTCTCGTCGGCCGACGCGATCTACGCGATGGCCGCCGAGCACGTCGACACCCGGTCGGTGCTCTTCCTCGGACGGCACGCCGGCTACCCCGTGGCTCTCGAGGGCGCGCTCAAGCTCAAGGAGCTCGCCTACATCCACGCGGAGGGCTTCGCGGCCGGTGA
>NZ_CALLYO010000090.1 GCF_937858865.1 uncultured Amaricoccus sp.
CCGCGCGCCCCAGCGCCTCCATGAAGCCGCTCACCGCCCGCCCCCCGGAGCCGGGCCGGGCGCGCCCCGACCGCGGCTCAGGCGCCGAGCGCGGCGTCGAGCTTGGCCGCGAACTCCTCGTAGGGCATGTTGCCCTCCTTCTTCCCGTTGATCAGGAAGCTCGGGGTCGAATCCACCCCGTCCGCGGCGGCGTTCTTCTGGTATTCCGCCACCAGCGCCTCGGCCTTGGCCCGGTCCTGCATGCAGGCGTCCATCTCGGCGTTGGTGAGCCCGGCCTGCCGGCCGATGCCGTAGAGCTTCTCGAGCATCGCCTGCTCGCTCGCCTGCCCGGCCCAGTCCTGCTGCCGCGCGAAGAGCGCATCGACGATGCCGAAGTAGCGGTCCTCGGGCGCGCAGCGCGCGATCATCGCCGCCCAGAGCGCCGGCTTGTTGAAATAGACCTCGCGGAAGACCAGGCGGACCTTGCCGGTGTCGATGTAGTTCTCCTTGATCTTCGGCAGCACCTCCTGCGCGAAGACGGCGCAGTGCGGGCAGGTGAACATCGCGTATTCGACCAGCGTCACCGGCGCGTTCGGATCGCCGAGGCTCATCTCCGCGACGCCCGCGGTCTCCTGCGCGGCGCCGAGGCCGGGGAGGCCGGCCGCTCCGGCGACGAGGGCGAGGGCGGCGAGGGTCTGGCGGCGGGTCAGGTGCATCGGCTTCAGCCTTCCGGTTCATGCGATTTCGCCCGGGATAGCACATTCCGCGCCAATGTCTCCAAGGCCGCGCGCAGGTCGCCATCACCAATGCTTGAGAGCGTGCCGCCGACCTCGCCGAGATCGACCGGCTCGGCCTCCGCCGCGGGGCGGGGCGCGAAGGCCGCCGCCGCCTCGGCGAAGCCGTGCGCCGCCTGGGTGAGCTGGATGCGCCCGACCGTCCCCGGGCCGAGCGCCGCGTTCACCCGCTCGCGCAGGAGCGGCAGCAGCATCTGCAGCTGCGGCGCATGCGCCCCGGCGACCGCCACCGTCAGCAGCCCCCCCGCCGGCCCGCGGGCGCGGGCGAGCTTCACCGGCGCGCAGATGGCGGCGAACTCCGGGCCGGCGATCTCGCCCCAGAGCGCGCGCAGCCGCGCCTGGGCGAAGCCGCGCCGGGCGGCGGCGGTGCGCATCTGCGGTTCGACCAGCCCGCCGGCGCGGACGAAGCCGCGGGCGATGCGCTGCGGGGCCGGGGCACGGGCGGGCTTGCCTTTCCCCTCCCGTCTGCCATCGTCCCCGGCCATGCGACTCCCTTCCGCTCTGGTTAACGAGGCTAGCGGCTCGGGGCGGGCTTGTCAGGGGGAACGGATC
>NZ_CALLYO010000091.1 GCF_937858865.1 uncultured Amaricoccus sp.
CCGGGGCGGGGCTCCGGGAGAGCCATGTGCACGACGTGCAGATCACCCGGGAGAGCCCGAACTATCGTATTGGATAGGCTGGATTTTCCATCTGGGCAGAAGCTCAACCGCTGCGGAACCTATCCGGAACAGCACCGGAACATTCCCAGCCAACAGAAGCAAAACAGAAGCAGATGATGAGTTGCATCTGTTTCTGAGTGCATCTGTCGGAAAGCCCTTATCGTGATCTGCACGGTGAACAGAAGCAGAGGGAACGAGTGCGTGCGATGGTGTTGGCGCGCCCAAGGAGCCCCCCGGACGCGCGTTGCCGATTTCCTGGTCCGCGATGTGGATGAGATTCTACCGGTTCAGAAGCTCGCCCGCATCCCGCTGCGCAGCGGCGAGATCATCGATCCGATCCAGCAGGTCGATCAACCCACTAACCATCGCGCGGTGCGGCATCAGACGCCGGGCCTCATCGGTGTATGTCGTGGCCTCGTACCAGGCCCAGTCGACCCCGGCGTCGCTGTAGCCGACCTCGGTCCATTCGCCGGCAACCATGGTACCATCCTCGATGGCCATGGTGCAGGCGTCGGCAAGCACCGGCAGCATGTCGCGAGCGTAGCCGCGGGCATATAGCCGCCCGCATTCAGCCGCACGGGCAACACGGGCGAGCCCGGACGGCGTACGACGCCCGAGCAGGGCCGGCAGGTCGTCCCGAATGATCGGTGCGAGCCTGCGGGAGAGGTGCCGGACATAGGCGAGGACGGACAGGTAGTCGTCGTAGTTGACAGCGATCTGCATGATCGGTCTCCTTGTCGCCGGGATTGGCGTCAAGGCCCTGCGCCCGTGGCACAGGGAGCCAGGATCAGTCGAGACCGTCGTCGATCCTGCTGCGGAGGTAAGAGAGGCTCTCGATCAGCCGATCGACCTCCGCATCTTGTCGAGCTGAGGGCCGGTGGAGCATCGAAACCATCGCGTCGATCGGCCAGTGCATCGGATCGACCGTCCGATCGATCATCATGTCGCCCAGGGCGTGCGTCAGCGGCGCGCCGGCCTCGCCGCCGATCCGCTGAGCGGCTCGAGCGAGGCGGGGTCCGGCCGTCGCGAGGAACCGGAGCGCGAGCAGTCGCAGATCGGATTGCGCGGGGAGCTGGGTGGCGTTGGGGAGATCGTCGAACATGAGCAGCCGCGTCCTTGATGCTATCGTCAAGGGTGCCCCGCGTGCGGCTCACCAATGAGATTGGCCGCCTGCGACACGTCCGAAGTCCGATGCGGGGAAAGAAAGATAGAAATGTAGAGACCGCCGGCAGCGAGGCGTCGCCACGCCGAAGCGCCAGAACCTGACGATTGCCCGCGCAGCGAAGACCGGGCGAACCATCCCTCTGAACAGGATTTCCTACCTCCAGCCGACCCGATCTCCTGCGCATGGAAGGAGACCCGATCATGTGCATCGCCACCCATAGCGGCAACCCCCAGGGTCCGCATGGCCTCCCCGCCGACGCTGCAACAAGCTCGCGGCTCGACCGCGTGCTTGCGCCCCTCGCCGATCTCAGCGGTGCGATCCGCGACGAGATCGCGGTGGCGCTTATGCAGATGTCGCAGGAACTCGAGACGGCTCTCGAGCGCGTGTCGACGCTCGAGCTGCAGGTGTGCGACCTCGAGGCGAGGCTGGCCACGGCCGCCGCCGCGCTCCTGGGACTGCCGATCCCTCCCACGCAGCCCGGTGTCGAGAAGGAGCCGTTGCCGACGGCGGAGCAGAGGGAGGCCGTCGCCGCCGGCCATCCCGTCGTCGCCGGCGAGATCAACAATAGCGGTCCGAACCGCCCGGAGAGCGCCGCAGAGGTCCGGATGCGCAAGAGGAGGCCGCGCCATAGCCCCATCACGAAGGATACGACCGCCGAGCCCGTCCCGGCCACGCCCGCCACCACCGTGCTCGTCGCCGATCTCGTCGACGCCGAGGCGCCCACCACCGCGGTGCTGCCACTGCTGACGGACGCCGTGGCCGCGTCGGGTGCGCGCGCGGCTGCAGCGACGACCGCGCCTCCGGCGCCGGTGCTCAGCACGCTTGTCCCCTCTGTCTCGGAGCCGTCTCGGCCCACCACCACCGCGGTAGATCTCGCCGAGCAGGCGCCCGCCACGGTCGAGCGCGTCGAATCTATGTCCGGTCCATCCGGACATTCCGGCTCGGCGGCGATTCCAGGCGGCGACACGCACGAGGGAATGCGATCCGAGGCTCTGGCGGCCGTGGCGGCCGACCCCGCCGGCAGGATCCTGGACCCGCCGCTCGAGCAGGGCGCGCGCGAGATGATCGCGCTCGGGCTCTTTCCCGACTGGACCGCTCTGCTCAACGAAGCGGTCCGGAGGCTGCTCGAGAGCGACTACCCGGCCGACCCCGGCGGATAGTCGGAGGTCGCGCGTCTCCAGCTTCCTTGGGAGAGCGATGATGGCTGGCGTTGTCGCCACCGGAAATCTGCTTCGCCGCGGCGCGTGCCGGCCAATCTCGAGCTTGAGGTGGACCCTCCTTGACCTGCGCGCCATCGCGGCGCGCCGTGAAGGGGAGGTACCGATGTCCGATTTCAGCTCGCGCCCGGCGCTGAGCGCTCATGAAGTCTTGCGATTCTCGATCGAGCACGCGCGCATGCGCGTCCGTCACGTCGGCCTCCATCACGACAGAGTCTCCATCTCCCTGCGTGACCATTCTCCTCAGCAGAATCTCTGGGAGCTCATGCAGATCAGGGACACGGTGCGCCTCACGCGCTTTCCCAAGCTGCATCCGCCCTCGTTCGACGGCCCCACGAGCAACCGCTTCGAATCCTGCATCACGCCGGAACTCTTCGCGCGGATCCTCGCGACGCATCGGTCAGCGATCGTCCAGAAGATTCAGGATCTCGTCGCTCGGCTGAACGAGGACCGGGCGGGCGTGCCCGGTCTCAACGAGGAGGTCGCAACGGCCGTGGACGACAGGTTGCGGGAGATACTTCAGGTCGCCCGCCGGCTCTTCCCGGGGGATTTCCCGGAATGATGAGCCAAGTTCCGGCGCCGAGCAGGTGCCGAGCGTATGCGGCGGCTCTGCGCGCCGCATATGCACTGGCCGGCTTCGGCCCGGCCGGCGTCCTGCGCTCGGTTGATGTCGATCCCGAGATCGTCGAGCGCTACCGGCTGCTCCTGGTCGCTGCTGCGGTTGCGCGAGGCGGATCTGACGGGGCCGCTGTCGCGGCGGTGCTGGGGCGCGGTTACGTGCTGGCTCCGGGCGCGACCACCGGCGGCAAGCTGCCAGCAGTCCTGTACCCGGTCACCACGCCGAGCGTCGTCTGGCTCGGCGTCGGTCTGCCGCGGTATGGCTCGCCATGGTGGGCCATCGCGCGTTGCGCCCGGAAAATAGACGTCACCGCGCTGCCGCAGGTCAAGTTCGTGTCGGCGCATGTATCGCTGAAGATCCGCGGGGAGCTCCGCTCGGAGGGCCACGACCTCGGATGAGGTCGAAGCCGGTGGCGTGGCCGACCTCGGCGGACGGCCACATGATCGACTCAGGGGGCGGCCCGATCCTTGACGCGCGCCAAAGGGGCGTCGCGACACGGGAGACCATCGTCCATGGCCCGTCGAACTCACGGTCATAGCCACGTCGTGCTGCCGAGCGGTCAGGCACGAGCTGCG
>NZ_CALLYO010000092.1 GCF_937858865.1 uncultured Amaricoccus sp.
CGCTCACTTCCGCTGCAGATGCTCGGTCAGCCGCGGCATGATCTCGACGAAGTTGCAGGGCCGGTGCCGCGCATCGAGCTGCGCCGCCAGGATGCCGTCCCAGGCGTCGCGGCAGGCGCCGGGAGAGCCCGGCAGCGCGAAGAGATAGGTGCCCCCCGCCACCCCGGCGCAGGCCCGGCTCTGGATCGCCGAGGTCCCGACCTTCTCGTAGGAGAGCAGGGTGAAGAGCGTCCCGAAGGCCGGCACCGCCTTCTCGTAGACCGCCTCGTGCGCCTCGACCGTCACGTCCCGCCCGGTCAGCCCGGTCCCGCCGGTCGAGATCACCGCATCGACCCCCGGATCGGCGATCCAGGCCCGGAGCCGCGCCTCGATCTCCGCCTGCTCGTCCCGCACGATCGCCCGGTCGGCCAGGAGGTGCCCCGCCGCCGTCAGCCGCTCGACCAGCACATCCCCCGACCGGTCCTCGGCCAGCCCGCGGCTGTCCGAGACGGTCAGCACCGCGATCCGCACCGGCAGGAAGCTCCGCGAAGCGTCGATCCCGGCCATCCCTCAGCCTCCCATCCGCGCCTTCAGCATCACGAGGTCGGCCCAGACCTCGCGCTTCTTGCCCGGGTCGCGCAGCAGCGCCGCCGGATGGAAGGTGGCGATCGCCGGCACCCCGCGCCACTCGTGCCACTTGCCCCGGAGCCGCGTCACCCCGAACTCCGCCGACAGCACCGCCCGCGCCGCCGGCGAGCCGAGCAGCAGCAGGAACTCCGGCCGCGCGAGCTCGATGTGGCGGAAGAGGAAGGGCAGCATCTTCGCCGCCTCGTCGCCCGAGGGGTCGCGGTTCTGCGGCGGCCGCCAGGGCAGCACGTTGGTGATATAGGCCCCGGCGCGGGGATCCTCCGCCCGCCGCGACAGCCCGATCGCCGCCAGCATCCGGTCGAGCAGCTGCCCCGACCGCCCGACGAACGGCAGCCCCTCCCGGTCCTCCTCCCGCCCCGGCGCCTCGCCGATCACCATCACCCGCGCCCGCGGGTCGCCGTCCGCGAAGACGAGGTTCCGCGCCCCCTGCTTCAGCGAGCACCCCTCGAACGCGCCGATCGCCGCCCGCAGGCTCGCGAGATCGCCGCACCCCGCCGCGATCTCCACGCTCCCCCGCTCCACGACAGCCGTCCGCACGGCCGGCGCGACCGGCTGCGCCGCCGTTGCCGCCCGCGCGGCCGGAGCCGCCGCGCGGACCTCGAAGCGGTCGACCGGCTCCTCGGCGATCGCCTCGTCGGCGCCGAGCTCCACCTGCCAGGCGAGCGCGGCCAGATCGGCGGCGAAGGAGACGGAATCGGCATCCATGCCGCAAGCCTAGGCCGGCCGCCCGCCCGGCGCCAGATCCGCGGCGCTCCGGCTTGTCGCCGCCGAATCGGCTGCTTATAGATGCCGCCAACGCACCGGAGGGCCGTCTTGTTCGCGCACCGCCACCTTCTCGGCATCGAGGGCCTGTCGCGCGAGGACATCGAGACGGTGCTCGACCTCGCCGAGACCTACGTCGCCCTCAACCGCCAGTCCGACAAGCGCGCCGACGCCCTCAAGGGCCTCACCCAGATCAACATGTTCTTCGAGGCCTCGACCCGCACCCAGGCGAGCTTCGAGCTCGCCGGCAAGCGGCTCGGCGCCAACGTCATGAACATGTCCGTCGCCTCCTCCTCGGTGAAGAAGGGCGAGACCCTCATCGACACCGCGATGACGCTCAACGCCATGCACCCCGACCTCCTCGTGGTGCGCCACCCTTCCTCCGGCGCCGTCAACCTCCTCGCCTCCAAGGTCAACTGCGCCGTCCTCAACGCCGGCGACGGCCGCCACGAGCACCCGACCCAGGCCCTGCTCGACGCCCTCACCATCCGTCGCCGCAAGGGCCTCCTCTCCCGCCTGACCGTGGCGATCTGCGGCGACATCGCCCACTCCCGCGTCGCCCGCTCGAACATCATCCTGCTCGGCCGCATGGAGAACCGCATCCGCCTGATCGCCCCCCCCACGCTCATCCCGCCCGGCGCCGACCGGATGGGGGTCGAGATCTTCGAGGACATGCGCGAGGGTCTCGAGGGCGCCGACGTCGTCATGATGCTCCGCCTGCAGAAGGAGCGCATGGACGGCGCGCTCATCCCCTCGATGCGCGAATACTACCACCGCTTCGGCCTCGACGCCGAGAAGCTCGCCCATGCCAGCCCCGACGCCATCGTCATGCACCCCGGCCCGATGAACCGCGGGGTCGAGATCGACGGCACGCTGGCCGACGACATCAACGTCTCCGTCATCCAGGAGCAGGTCGAGATGGGCGTCGCCGTCCGCATGGCCGCCATGGACCTCCTCGCCCGCAACCTCCGCGCCCGCAACGAGCCGGGCGGAGCCGTGCCGTGCTGACGCTCGCCAACGCCCGCCTCGTCGACCCGGAGGGCGACCGCGTCTTCGCCGGCGGCCTCGTCATCGAGGAGGGCCGGATCGCCGAGGTCTTCGAGGGCGACCGCCCCGGCCAGGACTGCGGCGGCAGGCACCTCGCCCCCGGCATCATCGACGTCGGCGTCAAGGTCGGCGAGCCGGGCGAGCGGCACAAGGAGAGCTTCCGCACCGCCGGCGCCTCTGCCGCCGCCGGCGGGGTGACGACGATCGTCACCCGCCCCGACACGGTCCCGGCCATCGACACCCCCGAGACGCTCGAGTTCCTCCAGCGCCGCGCCGTCGCGACGAGCCCCGTGAACGTCCTGCCCATGGCCGCCCTCACCAAGGGCCGCGACGGCCGCGAGATGACCGAGATCGGCTTCCTGATGGACGCCGGCGCCGTCGCCTTCATGGACGGCCGCGCCGTCTCCGACGCCCGCGTCTTCCACCGCTGCCTGACCTACGCCGCCGGACTCGGGGCCCTCGTCCTCGGCCACCCGCAGGAGCGGAGCCTCTCCGAGGACACCTGCGCCACCGCCGGCCAGTTCGCGAGCCAGCTCGGCCTGCCCACCGTCTCGCCGGTCGCCGAGCGCATCGGGCTCGAGCGCGACCTCGCCCTCGTCGAGGCGACCGGCGTCCGCTACCACGCCGACCAGCTCACCACCGCCGCCGCGCTCGCCGCCCTCGCTCGTGCCCGCGCCGCCGGGCTGAAGGTGACGGCCGGCACCTCGATCCACCATCTCACGCTCAACGAGTTCGACATCGGCGACTATCGCACCTTCTTCAAGCTCCGCCCGCCGCTCCGCTCCGAGGACGACCGGATGGCGACGGTCGAGGCGCTCGCCGAGGGGCTCATCGACCTCGTCGGCTCCTTCCACAGCCCGCAGGACGAGGAGGAGAAGCGCCTCCCCTTCGAGGAGGCCGCCCCCGGCGCGGTCGGCCTCGAGACGCTCCTGCCCGCCGCCATGCAGCTCTTCCACGCCGGCCACCTGACGCTGCCAGCCCTCTGGCGAGCCCTCTCTCTCAACCCGGCCAGGCTCCTCGGCCTCCCCTCGGGACGCCTCGCCCCCGGCGCCCCGGCCGACCTCGTCCTCTTCGACCCGGACACGCCCTTCGTCCTCGACCGCGCGACGCTCCGCTCGAAGTCGAAGAACACCCCCTACGACCTCCGCCGCATGCAGGGCCGCGTCCTCGCCACCTGGGTCGCCGGCCGCCGGGTCTTCG
>NZ_CALLYO010000093.1 GCF_937858865.1 uncultured Amaricoccus sp.
GGGCGGACAGCGGCCGTTCGCTGCGACTCCACTACAGCTGGAGACTGCGTCCGGGAGCGGTCATCCAGCGCCGCGCGCCGCACTGACGGACCTGCGGACGAAGTTGCCGCCGGTAAGCCGACGTCGAATGACCGACGGCTGCCAGTCTACATCCCGGAATCTCCACCACATTGACGGATGTGACCCGAGGGCGGAGCGCGATAGGCCGCGCACCATCGAGATCGGATAATCTCGGGAGCATTTAGAGATGGCTGAGGAGCAAGAGCTGCGGGTGCAGACGAAGCAGGAAGTCGAGACAGCGCACGAGACGACGAGGCCGACAAGGGCGTTCATCCCGAGCGCGGACATCTACGAAAGCGAAATCGCTCCCACAGTTGTACTGGGTATGCCGGATGTGAGGCCGGAACGGCATCGACGTGAATATAGAAGGCGAAGTGCTGACCATCGAGGGCCGCATCGACCTCTCGAAATACGACGGACTACAGCCTGTCTACAGCGAGTATGACGTCGAGCCTTATCGGCGCAGCTTTCGCATTTCGAGTCAGCTCGATCAGGACCGCATCACAGCGAAGCCAAAGGACGGCATCGTTACCGTAGATCTCCCCAAGGCCGAAGCGGCCAAGCCACGTCGCATTGAAGTTTCGTAAACGCACGCGTCCGGCCGCAGAAGCGCTGGGTGGCGGGACCATTGCCCTCGCCACATCGGGATATGCGCGACGTCCGCGTACCAGACGTGATCGGGGCAATCAATCACGCGCATTCTCAGAGATATGGCCATTTCTTGTATTCGCTATCGGGCATGGTGGTCCGCGACTTCTGGTAGACTGCGGCCAAGCCCATTGTCGCGGTCAGCCGCGGACGACGTATCCATGGCAGGAAGGATGTCCGATGCCTGCCTTGGCAGATCATGCCGCCGCGCGCACGTTTCGAGATCACAACGAGCGGCTGTCATAGGCCCAGTGCAGCAGCGCCTGGCGCTGACGCGGGCGGCACCAGCGGTCGCCCGGTTCGCAGGCGCGGCGGAGCTGCGCGAGATGGCGGCGCATGGCCTTCCAGCGGCCGATCTGCCGCTCGTCCTCGCCGGCCATCCGGCGGCCCTGGTAGTAGCGGCAGTACCACTGGAACCAACCGCGCGGGTCGTCGGGGTGAATCCACCCCTTGGCGCGCCAGACGCTGAGGGGCTGGCTCGCATCCACGCCGAACCAGTTGAGCGCGGGGTCGGGCCTCCCCGGCGAGAGCTTGGCGGTGGCGAACCAGTCCGCCGGAAACTCGTCGCGGCAGTCGGTCATGTACTTGCCGCCGAAGACCCCGAGCGCCAGCATCTCGGCAGGTGTGAGATCCGGTCGAAAGTCAGGATGGAAGTCGCCTCCGGCAGGCGCCACCAGAGCGTAGCGGTATCCTCGCTGCATCCGGTCGCTGACCTCGACGTTACGGGGCGTCATCGGGCGCGCTCCGCGACACGCGGCGCGCGGTTGCGCCGCCAGATGGAGAGGTTGAGCGCAGCGGCGAAGCTCACCCACGCGAGATAGGGGACGATCAGCCAGGTTGCGACGGGGCTGACGGGATGGAAGAGGAGGATGGTCGCGACGATCGACGCCCAGAGCAGCCCGATCTCGATCGCCGCGAGACCCGGCCGCCGCAACCCGAAGAAGATCGGCGACCAGGCGGCGTTCAGGACGAGTTGAATTGCGTAGACGGCGAGCGGCACCGCGGCATCGGCGAGCCCCTTCTCGCGCCAGACCAGCCATCCCGACAAGGCGATCATCGCGTAGAGCAGCGTCCACACCGGGGCGAACAGCCAGTCGGGCGGTCGCCAGCGCGGCTTGTCGAGCCGACGGTACCATTCGCCGGGCCGAAACACGGCTCCCGCCGAAGCGGCGGCAAAGGTCGCGCCGCCGAACGCGAACAGCATGAGCAGGGATGAGGTGTCCATGGGACTCCAACGTGAAGGGAGCCGCCGGCGATCCCGGCGGCTCCCGAAAGCGCTATCGGTTCCGCCCTGCCGCGATCTCGCCGGAGCCCGTCGCAGTGACCAGCGGGACGATCTGCCAGGCCGCGGACAGGCCGACCAGGACATAGACGATTCGGCTCAGGGCCGATCCCGCGCCGAAGATCGCCGCGACGAGATCGAGGTCGAAAAGCCCGACCAGCCCCCAGTTGAGCCCGCCCACGATGACGAGGGCAAGCGTCAGGATGTTGATGGCCTTCATGGTACTTCTCCAGAGTTTGGGGCGGCGGTCAGCCTTCCGGCGGCAGGATCACCGCGTCAATCACATGGATGACCCCGTTCGAGGCGGCGATGTCGGCCTGCGTCACGGTCGCGGCGTTGACCTTCACCGCGCTTCCGTCGACCTCGACGTCGATCATCTTGCCGCTGACGGACCTCGCCTTGTCGATCCCCGCGACCTCCTGGGACATCACCTTTCCGGGGACGACATGGTAGGTCAGGATCGCGGTGAGCTGCTCCTTGTTCTCCGGCTCGAGCAGGTTCTCCACCGTCCCTGCCGGCAACTTGGCGAAGGCTTCGTCGGTCGGGGCGAAGACCGTGAAGGGGCCCGCGCCCTTCAGGGTTTCCACAAGGCCCGCGGCTTCGAGCGCCGCGGCCAGCGTCCGGAACTGACCGGCCTCGACCGCGGTGTCGACGATGTCCTTCTCCGCGGCTTGTGCGCCGAGGCCGCCCGCAAGTCCGATCGCGGCGGCGAGAATGGCTGACTTCAGGTTCATGTTGCGTCTGCTCCTCTGATGACCCTGCCCGGTGCGAAGGGCATGGGCTGTCATCAGATGCAAATCGGTTCTCTTCCCAGTAACATGTTCGTCATACGAGACCGATTTTTCTTGCAGAGAAAAAATAGCCGAAGTCATTTCACGGGGCTAAAAGAAAGTTTGCCGACGTGCTCTCCGACACGCTCACCGACGAGCTCCACCGCTACGCCATCGGCCCGCGCATCCGAGCCCTACGCCTCGGCCGCAAGCTCGGGCTTGTTCAGCTCGGCGAGCATACCGGTCTCTCGCCCGGCATGCTGTCGAAGATCGAGCGGGGGCAGCTCTTCCCGACGCTTCCGACGCTGCTCAGGATAGCGATGGTGTTCGGCGTCGGCCTCGATCACTTCTTCGCCCCGGATAAGAAGAAGCCGCTCGTCGCGGTGGTGCGCAAGGACCAGCGCATCCGGCTTCCTGTACCGCCCGACGGAGAACCGCCGGCCTGGCTGTTCGAGAGCCTGAACTATCCGGTCCCCGACCGGCCGATGGAGGCCTACTATGCCGAGTTCCCGCTCGAGGCCCGCCCTGCGGATCGCCACGAGCATGGCTGCGCGGAGTTCATCTATGTGATGAGTGGCCGCCTCGTGGTCGACGTCAACGGAGAGGAAATTACCATCGACGCCGGTGACGCGATGCATTTCGACTCGAGCCTGCCCCACAGCTACCGCCGCGAGGGTGCGGTCGTCTGCAGGGCGCTGGTGGTCGTGATTCCCTGATCCACGACTGGCGTCGCGTCCGGCATCCGCGCTACCCAGGCTCCTGCATTCTTCAGCACGCTGTCGAGGCTTCCGCCTTGCAGTCCGAGCGTGTTGGCGAGTGATGTGTCAATCGGCACGGAATCCTACCCCCCGATCGGCGTCGAACTTTGACCCCTCG
>NZ_CALLYO010000094.1 GCF_937858865.1 uncultured Amaricoccus sp.
CCTAGGCGTCAGTCGTGCAACTTGCGGGCGATCGGCGGGCCGATCGCGAGCGCCTCGAAGCGGGCGCGGAAGCCGGCCCGCTCCGGGGAGCAGGCCATGAGGCCGGCCGCGGCGGCGCCGGCCGGGAAGGGGGCGAGGCGGGCCATGCGCCAGGGGCCGCCGTCGAGCGCGTACTGCACCCGCACCGCGTCGCCGTGGCGGGTGAGCCGCGCCGCCACCTCGGTGGCGGGCGTCGCCTGCGGCAGCGGGATCACCGACCAGTCGGAGCGCGGGCCGGTGACGACGGTGCTGAAGTGCATCGCGCCGTCGGTATATTCGATGCCGGTCTTGATCCAGCTCTCCGCGTCCCGGCGCAGCATGAGGCCGGCCTGGTCGTAGAGCGCCTGGTAGGCGCCGCGGAAGCGGGCGGAGAGGGTGAAGTCGCCCTCGACCGGGGCCAGCCAGGCGTGGCCGCTGTCGCGGAAAAAGCCGTAGAAGGTGTCGCGCCAGAAGTCGGTGGCGGCGCCGGTCTCGAGCTCGAGCGCATCGGCATCGCCCGACCAGCGCGGCGGCGGGTTCAGCCAGTCGAAGCTCGTCGCCACCCTTCCCTCCCCGGCCGCGCCGGCCCTGCCTAGCACGGCGGGCGGGGCGGCGGCCAGACGGCCGCGTCCGGCGCGGGGCCTCTCAGAGCCGGCCGCCGCATTCCATCAGCGCCCGCCGCACCTCGACGCGGTCGACGCCGATGTCGCGCATGATCTCGTCGCACTGGAGCAGGCGGCGGTACTCGTGGCGCGCCCTGGCGCGGCCCATCGCGGCCGAGACGGCCGCCGCGAGGCGCCGGGCGAGGGTGCCGCGGGTCCAGGTCGGGGAACCGGCGCTGGCGGTGAGAATGGCGGTCATGGCTCTCTCTCCTTGCTCGGGCCGCGGGGAGCGTCCCCGGGCGATGGGAGAAGCATGGCCGATTCGCCGCCCCGACCCCTGTGCCCGCCGTCACAGGCGCCGCGCGCCATCCGCTTGTCGGCGCGAGCGGCGGGTGCTCTATTGCGACGAACGCCGCCCCGAGCGGTACCACCGGGAGAAAGCGCCATGAACGCTCCGCTGCGCGAGCCGAGCTTCCGCGAGTCAGTCGACCTCATGTTCAACCGCGCGGTGCGGCTGATGGATCTCTCCCCCGGGCTCGAGGAGAAGATCCGCGTCTGCAACTCGACCTACACCGTCCGCTTCGGGGTGCGGCTCAGGGGCGCGATCCACACCTTCACCGGCTACCGCTCGGTGCATTCGGAGCATATGGAGCCGGTCAAGGGCGGCATCCGCTACGCGATGAGCGTGCACCAGGACGAGGTCGAGGCGCTGGCGGCGCTGATGACCTACAAATGCTCGCTGGTCGAGGTGCCGTTCGGCGGCTCGAAGGGCGGGCTCCGGATCGACCCGCGCGAGTGGAACGAGCACGAGCTCGAGCAGATCACCCGCCGCTTCACCTACGAGCTCGCCAAGCGCGACCTGATCAACCCGAGCCAGAACGTCCCCGCCCCCGACATGGGCACCGGCGAGCGCGAGATGGCCTGGATGGCCGACCAATACCGGCGGATGAACACCACCGACATCAACGCCTCGGCCTGCGTCACCGGCAAGCCGCTCAACTCGGGCGGCATCGCCGGCCGCGTCGAGGCCACCGGGCGCGGCGTCCAGTACGCGCTGCGCGAGTTCTTCCGGCATGCGGAGGACGTGAAGCGGGCGCGGCTCTCGGGCGGGCTCGAGGGCAAGCGGGTGATCGTCCAGGGCCTCGGCAACGTCGGCTACCATGCCGCCAAGTTCCTCTCCGAGGAGGACGGGGCGAAGATCGTCGGCGTCATCGAGCGCGACGGCGCGGTGGTGAACGACAAGGGCCTGCCGATCGAGTTCCTCAAGACCCACCTCGCCGCCCACGGCGGGGTCAAGGACTTCCCGCGCGGAACCCATGTCGAGGACGGCGCGTCGGTCCTCGAGCAGGAGTGCGACATCCTGATCCCGGCCGCGATGGAGTCGGTCATCAACCTCGGCAACGCCGGCCGCATCAGGGCGCCGCTCATCGTCGAGGCGGCCAACGGCCCGATCACCGCCGGCGCCGACGACATCCTGCGCCAGAAGGGCACGGTCATCATCCCGGATCTCTACGCCAACGCCGGCGGCGTGACGGTCAGCTACTTCGAGTGGGTGAAGAACCTCAGCCACATCCGCTTCGGCCGGATGCAGCGCCGCCAGGAGGAGGCGCAGAACGCGCTCCTCGTCCACGAGCTCGACCGGCTGCTGAAGGAATCGTCGACGAACCACGGCCTGACCGAGAAGTTCAAGCAGCAGTACGTCCGCGGCGCCGGCGAGCTCGAGCTGGTCCGCTCCGGCCTCGACGACACCATGCGCACCGCCTACCAGTCGATGCGCGAGGTCTGGCACAGCCGCAAGGAGGTCGAGGACCTGCGCGTCGCCGCCTATCTCGTCTCGATCGAGCGCGTGGCGGCGAGTTACCGCTCGAAGGGCCTCTGACGCCGCACCCCGCGGCACCCCCGCGCGCGGCGGCTTGGCGGTCCGCGCCGAATGGTGTAGCGATCGTCCCAGAGGGGGCGACTCGTCCGGCGTGCCGGGCGGAGTCCGCTGCCGCGACCCGTCGCGGCAGCCGTGCCTGGGTGGCGCGTCCGTTCCCTTCTGGCAGACATGGTCCTGGAGGCGGGGGACATGGCAGCGATCGAGAGTGCCGGGCGGAGCTGGGACCAGCGGATCGACGGCGAGCTGGCCGGAATGCGCTGGACCGCCTCGACCGTCACCTACAGCTTCCCCGACGCACGCTCCGACTACGGCTATGCCACCTCGGGCTTCTCGCCGCTCCGCGCCGAGCAGGCATCGGCGATCCGCGCCATCCTCGAGGTCGGGGCCCCCGGGGCGAAGCCGGCCGCCGGGGCCTTCTCCGTCGAGGGCCTGACCGGGCTCGATCTCGCCTTCCTCGCCGGCGGCTCGGGCGCCGGGGTGCTGCGTCACGCCAACAGCAGCACGGCCGGGACCGCCTATACCTACTACCCGACGGTGTTCGAGCAGGGCGGCGACTCCTGGTACGGGGATTCCGGCACCCACCCCGTCGTCGGCAACTACCATTTCGCAATCCTGCTGCACGAGATCGGCCATGCGCTGGGGCTGAAGCACGGGCACGAGACGGACGTCTTCGGCGCCATCCCCGATGCGACCGACTCGATGGAATATTCGGTGATGACCTACCGGTCCTACGTGGGATCGGATGCGGCCTATCTCTACAACGAGACCGGCGGCTTCGCGCAGAGCTTCATGATGTACGACATCGCCGCCCTGCAGCATCTCTACGGCGCCGACTTCCACACCAATTCGGGCGATACCACCTATTCCTGGAAGCCGGGCTCGGGAAACACCCTCGTCAACGGCGCGGTCGGCATCGCCGCCGGGTGGAACCGCATCTTCGCCACCATCTGGGACGGCGGCGGCACCGACACCTACGACCTCTCGGCCTATCGCAAGGGGGTCGTCGTCGACCTCGCGCCCGGCGCCTGCTCGGTCTTCTCGCCGGACCAGTGCGCCGATCTCGGCGGCGGGCCGAACGGCGGCCATGCCCGCGGCAACATCTTCAACGCCCTGCCCTATCACGGCGACGCGCGCTCGCTGATCGAGAATGCCGTCGGCGGCAGCGGGAACGACCATCTCTCCGGCAACGCCGCGGCGAACCGCCTGAGCGGCGGCAGCGGCGCCGACGAACTCGCGGGCCGGGCGGGCGCCGACATGCTGCGCGGCGGCGCCGGCAACGACCGGCTGATCGGCGGCGCGGGGGCCGACACGCTGGTCGGCGGGGCGGGCAGCGACGTCTTCCGCTTCGCGTCCGGCGATTCGACGCGGGCGGCGCGCGACGTCATCGCCGCGGGCGACGGCGCCAGCGCCTTCCAGGGCGCGGGCGTGGCGTCCGGCGACCGGATCGACCTCTCCGCCATCGACGCCGACCTCGGCCGGGGCGGGGACCAGGCCTTCATCCTCGGCGGCACCGGCAAGGGGCACCTCTCGCTCGTCTCCTCGGGCAGCGACACCATCCTGCGCGGCAACGTCGACGGCGACGCGGCCTTCGAGTTCGAGCTCCGCATCGCCGACGCGGGCGTCTCGCACGCCGCCTACAAGGCGGTGGACTTCATCCTCTGATACTCACCGCCGGCGGATCAGGTATTCCTGCCAGCCGTCGCGCTCGGCCTGGGCGAGGAGGGCGTGGCCGGTCTCGTGGCAGAAGTGGGGGAAGTCGACGCGCGCGGCCGGGTCGTCGGCCAGCACCCGCAGCAGGGCGCCGGGGGCGAGGCCGGCGAGGCGCCTGCGCGCCCGCAGGACCGGCAGCGGGCAGAGCAGCCCGCGGGCGTCGAGCTCGGCGTCGATCGTCATGCCGCCAGCTAGCCGGGGCCGCGGCAGCCTGTCCACGGCAATGTGCGCCGGCCGCTGGTGACGGCGCCGGGGCCGCCGGCTAGGGTGGGCGGCCATGTTCGGAATCGATCTCTGGGACGCCTCGCTCGCCCCCGCGCTCCTCGTCGCGGCGGCGGCCGGCGTGCTGAGCTTCCTCTCGCCCTGCGTGCTGCCGATCGTGCCGCCCTATCTCGCCTTCATGGCCGGGGCCTCGCTCGACGAGGCGACCGGGGCGGCGGGCGGGCGGCAGCGGGCGCATCTGCTGCGCGCCGCCGCCTTCTTCGTCCTCGGGCTCTCCACCGTCTTCCTGCTGCTCGGGCTCGCCGCCTCGGCGCTCG
Organism: uncultured Amaricoccus sp.; assembly: GCF_937858865.1. Taxonomy (GTDB): domain Bacteria; phylum Pseudomonadota; class Alphaproteobacteria; order Rhodobacterales; family Rhodobacteraceae; genus Amaricoccus. The sequence continues at coordinate 4,749 of NZ_CALLYO010000094.1, forward strand.
GGCGGGTGCTGCTCGCCTGGCAGGAGCAGCTCACGCTCCTCGCCGGGGCGGTGATCGTCGTCTTCGGGCTGCACTTCCTCGGCGTCCTGCGCATCCCGCTGCTGGCGCGCGAGGCGCGCCTCGAGGCGCGCGGCGAGGCGGGCACCGCGCTCGGGGCCTATCTCTTCGGGCTCGCCTTCGCCTTCGGCTGGACGCCCTGCATCGGGCCGGTGCTCGGCGCCATCCTCTCGCTGGCGGTGCAGGGCGGCTCGACCGGCCGGGGACTCCTGCTGATGGCCGCCTATGCGCTCGGGCTCGGCATCCCCTTCCTGCTCACCGCGCTCTTCCTCGGCCGCGCCATCGGGCTCATGTCGGGGCTGAAGCGGCACATGGCGGCGGTCGAGCGGGCGACCGGCACGCTCCTCGTCGTCGTCGGGGGGCTGATGCTGACCGGGGCGTTCAGCGACCTCTCCTTCTGGCTGCTCGAGACCTTCCCGGCGCTCGG
>NZ_CALLYO010000095.1 GCF_937858865.1 uncultured Amaricoccus sp.
GACCATCGCCGCGATGAAGGAAGGACGCTGGGACCGCTCCTTCATCGACGTGCTGGAAGCCCGCGCGATCAACTGAAGGCAGGCCCATGAGCTTCCCTCTCTTCGACCTCGCCGGCCGCCGCGCCCTCGTCACCGGCTCGAGTCAGGGCATCGGCCTCGCCCTCGCCGAAGGCCTCGCCGCGCACGGCGCCGAGGTGATCCTCAACGGCCGCGACGAGGCGCGGCTCGGGGCCGCGGCCGCGCGCATCCCGGGCGCCACGACCGCTCGCTTCGACGTCACCGACCCCGAGGCCGCGGCTGCCGGCGTCGCGACGGTGCTCGCGGACGGGCCGATCGACATCCTCGTCAACAATGCCGGGATGCAGTTCCGCATGGCGCTCGAGGACTTCCCGGTCGAGAAATGGCAGCAGCTGCTGGCCACCAACGTCTCGAGCGTCTTCTACGTCAGCCAGCCGGTCGCCCGTGCCATGATCGCCCGCGGGCGCGGCAAGATCATCAACATCGCCTCGGTGCAGTCCGAGCTCGCCCGGCCGGGCATCGCGCCCTACACCGCGACCAAGGGTGCTGTGCGCAACCTCACCCGCGGCATGGCGACCGACTGGGCGAGGCACGGGCTGCAGGTCAATGCCATCGCGCCCGGCTACTTCGAGACGCCGCTCAACCAGGCGCTGGTCGACGACCCGGCCTTCTCCGAGTGGCTGGAGAAGCGCACCCCGGCCGGGCGCTGGGGCAGGGTCGAGGAGCTGGTCGGGGCCGCGGTCTTCCTCGCCTCCGACGCCTCCTCCTTCGTCAACGGCCATACGCTCTATGTCGACGGCGGCATCACCGCCAGCATCTGAGGCGGCGATCGGGACGACGGACGTGGTGCCGGACCGCTGGCCGCTCCGGATCGAGGAGAGATGGTGCCCGGGAGAAGACTCGAACTTCCACGACCGTTAAGTCACTGGTACCTGAAACCAGCGCGTCTACCATTCCGCCACCCGGGCCGGGTGCCATCGGCGCGGACATATACGGGGGGGCGCGCCGCTGTCAACGGCGAGCGCACGTCCGCTCGGCGCTGCCGCGGCGGGCGGGGCGGCGGGCCGGCAGTGGGCCGGTTTCTTGCGGCGATGGCTGCGCGAATCGGAACTGGATTGGGATCAATCGGTTAGGCATGGTTTCGCGCGCGAAAGCGCGGCGGCCGACCGGGGAGCTTGCGGGGCCGGGCCATACGCTCTATCCGGGAGGGGGTCACTCGCGAGGAATCATCCATGCCCGTCCCCATCGTCACCATCTTCGGCGGGTCCGGCTTCATCGGCCGCCAGATCGCCCAGGGCATGGCCCGGGCGGGTTGGCGGGTGCGGGTGGCGGTGCGCCGCCCGGACGAGGCGAACTTCGTGCGGCCCTATGGCGTGGTGGGCCAGGTCGAGCCGATCCAGGCCAACATCCGCGACGAGGATTCGACCCGCAAGGCGATCGCCGGGGCGACCGCCGTCATCAACTGCGTCGGGATCATGGCCGAGGCGGGGCGGCAGACCTTCGCGGCGGTGGTCGAGGAGGGCGCCGCCCGGATCGCCCGGATCAGCGCCGAGGAAGGCATCGCCCGGCTGGTCCACGTCTCGGCCATCGGGGCCGACCCGGCGAGCGACAGTCTCTATGCCGCCGCCAAGGGGCGCGGCGAGGAGGCGGTGCGCCGGGCCTTCCCCGAGGCGGTGATCCTGCGTCCCTCGGTCGTCTTCGGCACCGACGACAGCTTCTTCAACCGTCTCGCCGGCCTCGCGCGGATGCTGCCGGTCGTGCCCGTCGTCGGGCCGGACACCCGCTTCCAGCCGGTCTACGTCCAGGACGTGGCGATGGCCGCCGTCACCGCGGCGACCACGGACGCGGCCCCCGGCGTCTACGAGCTCGGCGGGCCCGAGGTCCTCGGCTTCCGCGCGCTTATGGAGCGGGTGCTCGCGATCATCCAGCGCCGCCGCCTGCTCGTCACCCTTCCCTTCCCGCTGGCCCGCATCCAGGCCTTCCTGCTCGACCTGCTGCCGCGGCTGACCGGCGGGCTGGTCGGCAACCCAATCCTCACCCGCGACCAGGTCCGCCTGCTCGCCCACGACAACCTGGTCTCGCCGGGCGCCCGCGGCCTCGCCGACCTCGGCATCACGCCGACCGCGATGGGCGCGATCCTCGAGACCTACCTCTACGTCTATCGTCCGCACGGGCAGTTCGACGCCATCACCGACAGCGCCAAGAACCTGCGGGCCTGAGCTTGGAGCACAGTCCCTATCTGGTCGCCGCCCTCCTCGGCGTGCTCGAGGGGCTGACCGAGTTCATCCCGGTCTCCTCCACCGGCCACATCCTGCTCGCCGGCCATTTCCTCGGCTTCCATTCGACCGGCAAGGCCTTCGAGGTCCTGATCCAGCTCGGCGCCATCCTGGCGATCCTCGCGGTCTATTCCACGCGTCTCGTCGCGCTCGCCCGCGCCGCGCCGCACGACCCGGCCGCGCGCCGCTTCATCGCCGGGGTGGTCCTCGCCTTCCTCCCCGCCGCCGTGGTCGGGGTACTGCTGCACGGTTTCATCAAGACGGTCCTCTTCGAGACCCCGCTCCTCGTCGCCGTCATGCTGATCGTCGGCGGCGTCGTCCTCCTCTGGGTCGACCGCCGCGCCGAGCGGCCGCGCTATCAGGACGTGATGGAGTTCAGCCTGCCGGTGGCGTTCAAGATCGGGCTCTTCCAGTGCCTCGCGCTCGTCCCCGGGGTCTCACGCTCCGGCGCCACCATCGTCGGCGCGCTGCTGCTCGGCGCCTCGAAGCGGGCGGCGGCGGAATTCTCCTTCTTTCTCTCCATGCCCACCATGGTCGGGGCCTTCACCTACGACCTCTACAAGAACCGCGACGTCCTGAGCCCGGACGACGCGCTGCTCATCGCCATCGGCTTCGTCTGCGCATTTGTCGCCGCCGTGCTGGTGGTGCGCGGGCTGCTCGATTTCGTGTCCCGCCGCGGCTACGCCGTCTTCGGCTGGTGGCGAATCGTGGTCGGCGGCGCCGCCTTGCTGGCGCTCGCCAAGGGCTATTAGGACCGGTCCGGTCCTATTTTTCGAAGGATTTCGATCTCATAGCACCGGCTCTGCCGATTTTTCCGAAAATAGGACAGCAATACTGCCTTTTCTTGCGAGAGCGGATCGTCTAGAAGCGGCGGACCGGGTCGTTCCGGGGGGCGGAGGGCGATCGGAGCCAGCCATGGGCGAGCAGCGGATGCTGAAGTTCGTGAAGGTCGCGCGCGACATGCCGGTCAAGCGCGGCGCCGACGAGCGTCGGACGGACTTCGGCGAGATCTATCGCGAGTTCGCGGCGGAGAAGGCGGCGGAGCAGGCGAGCCGCTGCTCGCAGTGCGGCGTGCCCTACTGCCAGACGCATTGCCCGCTGCACAACAATATCCCGGACTGGTTGAAACTGACGGCCGAGGGCCGGGTGCGCGAGGCCTACGAGCTCGCCCAGGCCACCAACACGTTTCCCGAGATCTGCGGCCGGATCTGTCCGCAGGACCGGCTCTGCGAGGGCAACTGCGTCATCGAGCAGGCCGGGCACGGGACGGTCACCATCGGCGCGGTGGAGAAGTACATCACCGATACCGCCTGGGACGAGGGCTGGGTGCCGGCGATCCGGCCGCTCGCCGAGCGCGCCGAGAGCGTCGGCATCATCGGCGCCGGCCCGGGCGGGCTGGCGGCGGCCGACCGGCTGCGGCGGCAGGGCGTCCAGGTGACCGTCTACGACCGCTACGACCGCGCCGGCGGGCTGATGACCTACGGCATCCCGAGCTTCAAGCTGGAGAAGGACGTGGTGATGCGGCGGAACGGGCAGCTCGCCGACGGCGGGGTGAGCTTCGTGCTCGACTGCAACGTCGGCGCGGACATCGGCTTCGAGGAGATCCGCGCCCGGCACGACGCGGTGCTGATCGCGACCGGCGTCTACAAGTCGCGCGACCTCGGCGGCCCCGGCGCCGGTCTCGGGGGGATCGTGCGGGCGATCGACTATCTGACCGCCTCGAACCGCAAGGGCTTCGGCGACGCGGTGCCGGATTTCGACTCGGGCGAGCTCGATGCCGCCGGCAAGCGGGTGGTGGTGATCGGCGGCGGCGACACGGCGATGGACTGCGTGCGCACCGCGGTGCGCCAGGGCGCGGCCAAGGTCACCTGCCTCTACCGGCGCGACCGGGCGAACATGCCGGGCAGCCAGCGCGAGGTGGCGAACGCCGAGGAGGAGGGGGTGGAGTTCGCCTGGCTGACGGCGCCCCGGGCCTTCGTCGGCGAGCGGACGGTCAGCGGCGTGCGGGTGGCGCGGATGCGGCTCGGGGCGCCGGACGTGACCGGGCGGCAGACGCCGGAGGAGATCCCGGATGCCGACTATATCGAGCCGGCGGAGCTCGTCGTCAAGGCGCTCGGCTTCGAGCCCGAGGACCTGCCGCGGCTCTGGGGGGTCGAGGGGCTCGAGGTGACGCGCTGGGGCACGGTGAAGGCCGACTTCCTCAGCAAGCGGACCAGCCTCGAGGGGGTCTATGCCGCCGGCGACATCGTGCGGGGCGCGAGCCTCGTCGTCTGGGCGATCCGCGACGGGCGCGAGGCGGCGGACAGCATCATGGCCTGGCTCGACGGCCGGGCGGCGGTGGCGGCGGAGTAGCGGGGATCCGGCGTATGGAAGCCGTATGGAAGCCGTATGGGAATCGTATGGGTCCGCAGCGTTGCCTGTCGCCGCGGAGCGTCAGGCGTATTGACCTTTTCTACTCGAGGCCGGCCGCCTTGCGCAGCGCGGCGTTGACGCGGGTCTGCCAGCCCTTTCCTTCGGCCTTGAAGTGCTCGATCACGTCCGGGTCGAGCATGATGGTGACGCGGCGCTTCTTGACCTCATGCGGCAGCAGCGGGCGACCGCCCTTGCGGACGAGCTCGGCGAGGCCGGCGAGCTCCGGGATCTCGAAGATCGACTTCGCGTTGGCGAAGTCTTCCGCAGTCCACTCGGGATTCTCCTCGCCGACGATCGGCTCGTCCTCGTCATCCTCGACGATATTCTTCGGTCTCTCCTTACCCATGCTCGGCCCTTTCCCGTCTAGTGGCCCGGCGAAAACTGATGATGCGGAACACTTCCCCCCGCCTCGTGAAGATCACCACGCACGCCCGACCGTCGAGCCGTCCGTAGACGCGGAACCGGGCCTCGCCGTAGTCCACCCGACGATCGGGCACCACGGTTGCCGTGGCCCATTCGAAGCGAGCGAT
>NZ_CALLYO010000096.1 GCF_937858865.1 uncultured Amaricoccus sp.
CAGCACGTCGATGAAGGAGCGGTCCCAGCGTCCTTCCTTCATCGCGGCGATGGTCAGCTCCTCCTTCTCGCGCTGGGCGGCGGCCCGGGCGATCAGCTCCTCGGCCTCGTCGGGCGAGAAGGCGAGCAGGCCGTCCTGGTCGCCGACGACGATGTCGCCGGGGCGGACCGTCATGCCGCCGAGCGTGACCGGCACGTTGATCGCGCCCGGCCCGTCCTTGTACGGGCCGCGGTGGGTGTGGCCGGCGGCGTAGACCGGAAAGGTCCGCTCGCCGATCTCGGCGACGTCGCGGATCGCGCCGTTCAGCACCATGCCGGCCATGCCGATCGAGGCGGCATGGAAGGTCAGGATCCCGCCGACGAGCGCGTTGGCGCAGTCGCCGTCGGCATCGACCACCATCACGTCGCCGGGGCGGCAGAGCTCGAAGGCGCGCAGGATCGCGAGGTTGTCGCCAGCACGCGTACGCACGGTCACCGCCGTGCCGGCGAGCGGCGCCGGCTTGTGGTAGGGGCGCAGGCTGGCGAAGCCGCGGCTGCGGTGGAGCTGGTCGCTGATGAGGGCGACGCGCAGGCCGCGCAGCCGCTCCAGCAGCCCCGGGGCGACGGAGGGGGCGCTCGGATGCTTCTCGATGGTCATGGGCGCCTCCTCAGCGCCGGTTCGGCGACGACCGCGACCCCGGCATGCCGGGGAGGTAGAGCACCACGCCGCCATCGTCGTCCAGCCCCTTGCCGCCCGGGACCCACCAGCGCGCACGGTGGCCCCTCGGGGGCATCGTGGAGCCGGCAGGACGGCGAACGACGCCCGCGCCAGCCTCGCGTCAGCCGCGCAGGGCGTCCATGATCGCCACCAGCTCGGCGCTGATGCCGGGTTCTGAAAGGGCGTGGCCGGCATTCGTCACCATGCGCAGCGTCGAGCCGGGCCAGGCCTGGTGCAGCGCGTGCGCGGTGTGCGGCGGGCAGATCATGTCGTAGCGGCCCTGCACGATGTGGCCGGGGATGCGGCCGATGCGGGCCATGTTGCGCAGGATGTGGCCGTCGCCGTCGAGAAAGCCGCCGTTGATGAAATAATGGTTCTCCAGCCGGGCGAAGGCGAGCGAGTAGGCGCTCGACGGCTGGCCGCGCGCCTCGCCGGGATCGAGCACGGCGAGCGCGCTCTCCCAGCCGGCCCAGGCGCGGGCGAAGCGGATCTGCTCCGCCTGGTCCGCCCCGAAGAGCCGCCGGTGGTAGGCCCCGATCAGGTCGTGCCGCTCCGCCTCCGGGATCATCTGGGCGAAGCTCGTCCACGGCTCGGGCCAGAAGCCGCCGGCCCCGCCGCCGTAGAACCAGTCGAGCTCGGCCTTCGTCATGGTGAAGACCCCGCGCAGCACCAGCGCGCGCACCCGCTCGGGGTGGGTCTGGGCGTAGACCAGCGCGAGGCAGGCGCCCCAGGAGCCGCCGAAGACCACCCAGCGGTCGACCTTCAGCTCCTCGCGGATGCGCTCGATGTCGGCGACGAGATCCCAGGTGGTGTTGTTCTCGACGCAGGCATTGGGGCTCGAGCGGCCGCAGCCGCGCTGGTCGAAGAGGATCGCCCGGTAGTGGCCCGGATCGAAGAAGCGGCGCATCCCGGGCGAGCAGCCGCCGCCCGGGCCGCCGTGCAGCACCACGACTGGCGCGCCGTCCGGCCGGCCGCACTGTTCGACGTAGACCCGGTGCCCCCCGGGCATCTCCATCACCTGCTGGCGGAACGGCTCGAGCGGGGGGTAAAGTCCGCTTCGGGCGCCGGCGCCGCTGTGGCTCGGGTTTTCCTTCATGGAGGCACGATGTATCCCGACAAGCTCAGGAACCATCGCAGGTTGGCCGGATGAGTGCAACGCAGAACGCCGGGAGCGGGGGCACCGTCGACCCCGCCGAGGTGGCCAAGTTCGAGGCGATGGCCGCCGAATGGTGGGACCCGGACGGCAAGTTCCGCCCGCTCCACATGATGAACCCCTGCCGGCTCGGCTATGTCGTCGAGCAGATCGCCGCCGAGTTCGCCCGCGACCCCAAGGTAGCGCAGCCCTTCGCCGGCCTCCGGCTCCTCGACGTCGGCTGCGGCGGCGGGCTCCTCGCCGAGCCGATGGCGCGACTCGGCGCCGAGGTGGTGGGGGTGGACGCGGCGGCGCGCAACATCCCGGTCGCCGAGGTGCATGCCGCGCAGTCGGAGCTCGCGATCGACTATCGCCACGGCACGGCCGAGGCGCTGGCGGCGGGCGGCGAGCGGTTCGACGTGGTGCTCGCCATGGAGGTGATCGAGCATGTCGCCGACCCGCCGGCCTTCCTCGCTGCCTGCCGCGAGCTGCTGGTGCCGGGCGGGCTCCTCGTCTGCTCGACGATCAACCGCAACCCGAAGAGCTGGCTGATGGCGATCGTCGGCGCCGAGCACGTGCTGCGCTGGCTGCCGAAAGGCACGCACGACTGGCGCAAGTTCGTCACCCCGGACGAGCTGCTGGCGCTCTTCCGCGGCGCCGGCCTCGAGCCGGTCGACCGCAAGGGCTTCGTCTTCGACCCGCTCGACTGGAGCTGGCGGATCTCCGACCGCGACCTCTCGGTCAACTATGTCGCCGCGGCGGTGCGGCCGGGCGACAGCGGTTAACCGGGTTAAGGAGTCCTTAAGCAAGCCTCTGGAGAGGCGGCGGTCCTGCCGCTAGTCTCGCGCCCCATGACAGGGGGAAGGCGCATTCTCGCCATGCTGGTCGCGGGGCTCGTTGGTCTCGCGCCCGCGGCGCAGGCCGAGCCGGCCGGAGAGATCGAGCTCGCCGCGCTTGCGCCGCCGCCGCGGCCCGGGCCGGACGCCGGCCACTGCACCGCCGACGGCGTCTGCATCCGCGCGGCGAGCTACGTCGCCGACGTCTGCCATGTCATAGAGGCCGCCGCGCAGCGTAACCGCCTCGACCCGGGCTTCTTCGCCCGGCTGATCTGGAAGGAGAGCCTCTTCGACGCCGCCGCCGTCAGCCCGGCCGGTGCCCAGGGCATCGCCCAGTTCATGCCGGACACGGCCAAGCTCCGCGGGCTCGCCGATCCGTTCAACCCGGCCGAGGCGCTCGCCGCCTCGGCGCTCTATCTCGCCGATCTCGCGCGCGACTTCGGCAACATCGGGCTCGCCGCCGTCGCCTACAACGGCGGCGAGGCGCGGGCGGCCGCCTTCGTCGAGGCGAAGGCCGTGCTGCCCTCCGAGACGCGCGCCTACGTCCAGGCGATCACCGGCTATTCCGCCGACGCCTGGCGCGACGCCCCGCCGGAGAAGGTCGACCTCGCGCTGCCGGGCGAGGCGGGCTTCCAGGCCGCCTGCGTCGCCCAGGCCGGCAAGCGCCGGCTGCGCGAGTTCCCCGCCGGCCCGCCGCTCAAGCCCTGGGCGGTCATCGTCGCCTCGAACCGCGACCGCGAGGCGGCCGAGCGGCAGGTCGGCCGGCTGCAGAACCGCCATGCCGAGGTGCTGCGCGGCGAGCCGGTCAGCTACACCCGCGCCCGCCGTCCCGGCATGCCGGCGCGGCTCTACATGGCGCAGGTCGGCCGCGACAGCCGCGCCGATGCCGACGCCCTCTGCGCGCGGCTGAAGCGCAGCGGCGGCGACTGCATGGTGCTGCGGAACTGACCGCCCCGGCGCCCGCCTCGGTGAACGTCGGGTTAACGCCGCCGGCAAGCCACTGAACGGGAACAGTTTTCCCCGCGTCTTGCACGCACGACGCCCAGTCAGGTCATGCGCCGGATAAGCCCGGTCCGCCACCAGATCTGGTGGACGAGGACGGCGCCGACGTGGAGCAGCACGAGCCACATCAGCAGCATCCGCCCGAGGTCGTGCAGCCCGCCGAGAGGCCCCGACGGCAGGAACCAGGCGAGAAGTCCCGACACCGGCAGCGCGACGAGCAGGCCGTAGAAGGCCCAGTGGACCGCCACCGCTGCCCGCTGCGCCAGCGGCGGCTCGTCGGCCGGCGGCGGCGGGGCGCCGCGGGTCAGCCGCAGGCCGATGCGCCAGAGCATCAGCACGAGGATGGCGATGCCGGTGACGACATGGGCGCGGACCCCGCCGGTCACGGTGAACTCTCCGCTCCGCATCCCCATGCCGAACGCCCGCCCGATCTCGTCGAAGGCGAGATACTGCAGGCCGACGAGGAGGGCGATCGCCCAGTGCAGGGCCTTCTGGGCGCGGGAATAGCTGGCGGCGGACATGGACGGGCTCCTTTCCGGGCATGGCAGGCCGGGGGAGGGGAGGATCCGGCCGCATGCTCCCTGAACGCAGCCGGCGCGTCGTTCCGTCGCGGCCTCCGCCGGCCGCTCACGACTCGGAGCCTTGCGCGCCGGGCCGCCGCAGAGTAGGCAATTCCCGAGCGGTTCGGTCAACTACCGACCGGGGAGGGGTCGGCCGGAAATGCTGCCTGCATTTCTCATCATGCTCCGCGAGGGCCTCGAGGCCGCGCTGATCGTCGGGATCATCGCCGGCTACCTCGCGCGCACCGGCAGGCAGGCCTGGCTCCCCACCGTCTGGATCGGCGTCCTCCTCGCCGTCGCCCTCTCGCTCTTCGTCGGCGCGGCGGTGCTCGCCGTCGGCTCGCAGTTCCCGCAGAAGCTCCAGGAGCTCTTCGAGGCGATCATCGGCGCGCTCGCCGTCATCATCCTCATCTCGATGGTCTTCTGGATGCGCAAGGCGGCGCGCTCGATCAAGAAGACCGTCGAGCACGACATCGACGTCGCGCTCGCCGACGCACACGGGCCGACCTGGGCCCTCATCGGCATGAGCTTCTTCGCCGTCGCCCGCGAGGGGCTCGAGTCGGTCTTCTTCCTCCTCGCCATCTTCCAGCAGAGCCCGGGGCCGGCGGCGCCGATCGGTGCGCTGCTCGGCATCGCGGCGGCGGTCGTGCTCGGCTACGGCATCTACCGCGGCGGGGTCCGGCTCGACCTCCGGCGCTTCTTCCTCTGGACCGGGATCTTCATCATCTTCGTCGCCGCCGGGCTCGCCGCCAGCGTGCTGCGCAGCCTGCACGAGGCCGGCATCTGGAACCACCTGCAGCAGCCGGTCTGGGACCTCAGCCGCACGCTGCCGGTCAGCTCCATCCTCGGCACGGTGCTGAGCGCGCTCTTCGGCTACCACGAGACGCCGGTGCTCGGCGAGGTGCTGGTCTGGGCGATCGTCCTCGGCGTCTCGCTCTTCTTCTTCCTCCGCCCGCAGCGCCCGGCGGCGGAGCCCGCCCGGCAGGAGGTCTGAACCCGTGGCGACACCCAAGCCGCTCTCGCGCCGCACCACCGCCCTCGCCCTCGCCGGCGCCGGCCTCCTCGCCGCCGCCGGCCTCGGCGCCTTCTGGTTCGCCGCCCGCACCAACCCCCCCGAGGTCGTCGAGGGCGAGATCGCGGTGACGGTGACCGACACCGTCTGCGAGCCGGCCGAGCTCACCGTGCCGGCCGGCAGGACCACCTTCCGCATCCACAACGCCTCCGACCGGCCGCTGGAATGGGAGATCCTCGACGGCGTCATGGTGGTGGCCGAGCGCGAGAACATCGCCCCCGGCCTCAACTCGACGCTCGCCGAGCGGCTGAAGCCCGGCGTCTACGACATCACCTGCGGCCTCCTCTCCAACCCGCGCGGCAAGCTCACCGTCCTCGCGACCGCCGAGTCCGAGGCGGCGAAGGCCGCCCCCGAGCTCCGCTACTTCATCGGCCCGCTCTCCGAGTACCGCGTCTACCTCAGCCGCCGCGCCTCCGAGCTCGTCGCCGCCACCGCCACCCTCTCCGAGAAGATCGCCGCCGGCGACCTCGAGGGGGCGCGCGCGGCCTGGGCGGCGGCCCGCCAGCCCTGGCGGCAGATGGCGCCGGTCTCCGCCCGGATCGGCGATCTCGCCAACAGCATGGACCCGCTCGCCGACTATCTCGCCGAGCGCGAGGAGGATCCGGCCTTCACCGGCTTCCACCGCATCGAGTACGGCCTCTGGGGGCAGAATTCGACCGAGGGCCTCGCGCCCGTCGCCGAGAAGCTCGCCGCCGACGCCGCGGCGCTCAAGGACCGGCTGAAGACCCTCGACGTCGCACCGGCCGACCTCGCCGGCAACGCCGCCGACCTCGCCTCCCGCGTCGCCGACCAGGCGACCGGCTCGCAGGCCCCCTACAGCCATCTCGACCTCGCCGAATTCTCCGCCGACCTCGACGGCATCTCGAAGTCGGCGCTCCTCGTCGACCCGCTGGTCAGGGAGGCCGACCCCGCCGCCTCCGAGGCGCTCGTCCAGGCCCTCGATGCCGCCCGCGCCACCCTCGACGGCTTCAAGGTCGAGGGCGCCATGCCCGCCTATGACCAGGTGGACGAGGCCGGCCGCCAGCGCCTGTCCGAAGCCTTCGCCGCCGTCGCCGCCGCCGCCGCCGCCTACAACCCCGCGATAGGGCTCGAATAGCCATGCCAGCTCTCCTCACCACCCGCCGCCGCCTGCTCGCCGGTGCCGCCGCCCTCGCCGCCACGCCGGCCTTCGCCGCCACCGGCCAGCACAACGTCACCGACGCCCCGGTCGCCGACACCACCAGCGCGGCCGATCTCGTCTCCCCCTACGGCCGCCACCAGGCCGGCATCACCACGCCCAGGCCGGCGAACGGGATGGTCGCCGCCTTCCACGTGCTCGCCTCCGACCCCTCGGCGCTCGAGCGGCTGTTCCGCCGGCTGACCGAGCGCATCGTCCTCCTCACCCACGGCGGGCCGCTCCCCGAGACCGACCCGAAGCTGCCGCCCCCCGACAGCGGCATCCTCGGCCCGGTGGTGCAGCCCGACGCGCTGACCGTCACCGTCGGGCTCGGCGCCTCGCTCTTCGAGGACAGGACCTGGCTTGCGCCCCACAGGCCGCGGGTGCTCTCGCGGATGACCCGCTTCCACAACGACGCGCTCGACGCCGACATCTGCCACGGCGACCTCGTCATCCAGTTCTGCGCCAACACCCAGGACACCGCGGTGCACGCGCTTCGGGACATCGTGAAGAACATCCCCGACCAGCTGGTGCTGAAATGGGCGCAGGCCGGCAACGTGCCGGTGATCCCCGCCCGGCCCGACGCCGCGCCCGAGAGCGCGCGCAACCTGCTCGGCTTCCGCGACGGCTCGGCCAATCCCGACAGCGAGGACGCCGCGCTGATGGAGCGCGTGGTCTGGATCGGCCCCGGCAACGCGGAGCCCGACTGGGCGGCCGACGGGACCTACATGGCGGTCAGGATCATCCGCAACCTGGTCGAGCGCTGGGACCGCACCCCCCTCGGCGAGCAGGAGCGGATCTTCGGCCGCACCAAGATGAGCGGCGCGCCGCTCGACCGGGCGGAGGGCACCGAGGCGATGGTGCCCGACTATGCCGCCGACCCGGAGGGCGAGGCGGTCCCGCTCGACTCCCACATCCGCCTCGCCAACCCGCGCACGCCGGGGAGCGAGGAGAGCCTGATGCTGCGCCGGCCGTTCAACTACGTGAACGGCGTGCTGAAGAACGGCCAGCTCGACCAGGGCCTGCTCTTCATCGCCTTCCAGTCCGACCTCGAGAAGGCCTTCGTCGCCGTGCAGCGGCGCCTCGATCGCGAGCCGCTCGAGGAATACATCAAGCCGGTGGGCGGGGGATATTTCTTCGTCCTCCCCGGCTTCGCGGCCGGCGAGGACTTCCTCGGCAGCTCGCTGATCGCAGCCCTTTCCCCGACGAGCCAGACTTCCAGCCAGTCGATCCCTGGCCGCCCGGTCACCGACTGAGAGCGCCAAAGCCCACAGAGGAGTTCCGCATGCGCTTTCTCACCCTCGCCGCCCTCGGCGCGCTCGCCTTCGGCGGGCAGGCCTATGCCCAGAGCGAGGCCACCCTCGATCTCGTCGGGCCGATCAGCGAGTACAAGCTCTTCGTCGCCGAGCAGGTCGACCAGCTGGTCGCCGACACCACCGCCTTCGTCGAGGCGGTCAAGGCCGGCGACGTCGAGCGGGCCAAGGCGCTCTTCGCCCCGACCCGGATCAACTACGAGGAGATCGAGCCGATCGCCGAGCTCTTCTCCGACCTCGACGTGGCGATCGACAGCCGCGCCGACGACTACGAGAAGGCCGAGCAGGACCCGGAGTTCCCCGGCTTCCACCGCATCGAATACGGCCTCTGGGAGAAGAACTCGACCGAGGGCCTCGACCCCGTCGCCGACAAGCTCCTCGCCGACGTGACGGACCTGCAGGGCCGCATCGAGGGCCTGACCTTCCCGCCCGAGGTCGTGGTCGGCGGCGCCGCCGTGCTGATGGAGGAGGTCGCCGCCACCAAGATCTCCGGCGAGGAGGACCGCTACAGCCACACCGACCTCTGGGACTTCCGCGGCAACTTCGACGGCTCGCGCAAGATCGTCGAGCTGGTGCGGCCGCTGGTGGACGACGAGGCGTTCCTCGCCACGGTCGACAAGAACTTCGCGACCGTCGACGAGATCCTGGAGAAGTACCGGGACGGCGCCGGCTACGTCACCTATGACAATCTGACCGAGGAGGACCGCGTGGTCCTGGCCGGCGCCGTCAACACGCTGGCCGAGGACCTTTCGACGCTCCGCGGCAAGCTCGGCCTCGACTGACCCGCCTCCCGGGCCTGCGCCGCAGCCCGGCGCACGCCCGATGCGGCCCCGGACCGTCTACCCGTCCGGGGCCGAGACCGCCGCCCGATACAGTTGCCGGGTGATCCGTTTGCCTATGGCTCTTGGCGCGAGCGTCACCGTTGCCCCCGGCCGTGCGCCCCGCACGGCCTGCGCCTGCCTTGTCTTATGGCTTTTCCGCGGCCCTGCGGTGAGAGTGGGGCCGCGCAAGAGAGGCCGAAGCGATCAACCGGATGTCGCCTGGACCCCCGGCATCTGCCCGGAGATCTCCAGGATCAGCTTCCGCCGCACCGCGGCTGCGAAGGCGTCGCGCCCGTTCGCGGTGACGACGAAGGCGCCCGGGCCGCCGATCAGCTGCTCGGTGAAGTCCGCCTCGAGGTTCCCGACGCCCGGACGGCCCGAGCAGTCGTCGCAGAGGATGGCGAGCCCGTTCACCACCACTCCCTGCCCGATCGCAATGTCGCGCGCCTGGGCGATGGTCGGCGGCCGCGGGTTCCAGATGCTGTCGCCCGAGAGGTCGATCACCTTGCGCCAGCCCTCGAAGCCGTTGCCCTCGATCAGCGCCAGCCCGCGCAGGATCGCCGCGCCGATCGCGTTGGTGCCGGTCGCCCGTCGCGGCGCCGCCATCAGCCGGGCGCCGAACTGCCGCGCGCTCGCCTCGTCCTCGACCAGCATCCAGTCGACCACCACGTCCTGCGACCGCGCGCCGGCCCATTCCACGAAGGCGACCGCGATCCGCCCCCGCGCGCCGCCGTTCTCGATCGCCCAGAGCACCTCGGGGTCGACCATCGCCTCGGCATAGCCCTGCCGCTGCAGCATGGTCTCGACCGGGTCGATCGAGCCGCTCGCATCGGCGAGCAGCAGGAGCTCGAGGTCCACCGGCTCGCGCGGCGCCTGCGCCGCCGCCGGCACCCCGGCCAGGATCGCCGCCACCATCAGCCGCTTCAGCACCGCGCGCCCTCCTCTCCCGCTCCCCGCGGAAGATAGCATCACGGCCCGCCCGTTCGATCCCCGGCGGGCCTCCCGCCGGAGGAGGAAGGAGTGGTGCGGGCAGCCAGGCTCGAACTGGCACTCCCGAAGGAAGCGGATTTTCGTACCACTTCGGCTTCCGCCGCCGCGCGTCACCCGCGCGTTCGTGGTCTGGACTATCCCTTGGCCCTGGCCATGCCGGCTTTAGGCCCCGCCCGTCTAGTCTCTACACCTTCCGCCCCGAAGGGCCGGCTTGGCTCGGGATTGCCACCGGCGCGACCCGTGAGGTTTCCCCGAATTTGAGCGGTTCTGCCCCCGCGGGTTTCCCCGCGGGCACCCGATGTCTGACCCAAGTCCGCTGCGTCTACCGATTTCGCCATGCCCGCACACCAGGAGACACCTAGCGCGGCCGTTCGCCGTCATAAAGGCTTTATCTCGCCATGCTTGAGGGAGAGCCGCCCCTGCACTACATTCGAGGGGCCCGGCGCCGGGCGGATCGGCGCATCAAGATGGAGGAGTCGGACCTGACTCACAGTGCCCCGGCGGCGCAGGCCGCCTCTCCCGCGGGCCCCCTGGCGGCCCTGGCGGGAGGAACCGACAGCGATGCGTTGCTGTCACTGATCCTGGCCTCGCTCGAGGACGACAAGGCCGAGGACATCGTCTCGATCCCGCTCGCCGGCAAGTCGGAGATGGCCGATCACATGGTGATCGCCAGCGGCCGCTCGTCGCGCCAGGTGGCGGCGATCGCCGACAAGCTCATGGACCGGCTGAAGCAGCAGGCGGGGATCATCGCCCGCACCGAGGGCCGCGACCTCGGCGACTGGGTGCTGATCGACGCGGGCGACGTCATCGTCCACGTCTTCCGCCCCGAGGTGCGCGACTTCTACCAGCTCGAGAAGATGTGGATGCCGCAGGCGGCGCGACCGGGCGCCCCGCAGCGGGTGGCCGACAGCGCCTGACCCGGGCGCCGGCCGATGCGGGTGACGATCGTCGCCGTCGGCCGGCTCAGGGCCGGCCCCGAGGCGGCGCTCGTCGCCGACTATCTCGCCCGCTTCGACCGCACCGGCCGCGCGCTCGGCCTCGGCCCGGCGCGGGTGGTGGAGGTCGAGGACCGCCGCGGCGGCGGCCCCGCCGCCGAGGCCGCCCTCATCGCCGCCGCCCTCCCGAAGGGCGTCCCCCT